>CAZVMY010000347.1:0-3669 GCA_964628955.1 uncultured Methylocystis sp. | reverse complement strand
GCAGCAGATGCTGACCATCGCGCGCACGCTCATGGGCAACCCGCGCCTCGTGCTGCTGGACGAGCCATCGGAGGGGCTGGCGCCGGTCATCGTCGAGGCTCTCGCGGGCACGATCCGCGCCCTGAAATCCGAGGGACTGACGATCCTGATCTCGGAGCAGAACCTGCATTTCGCTGGGCTCGTCGCCGATCGTGCCGTAGTCGTCGAGAAGGGGATCGTCCGGTTCGACGGCACGATGGCGGAGCTCGCGGCAGACGAAGACGTGCGACGCCGACACCTGTCGATCTAAGCGGTTAGGGCAGCGGCTTGTAAGCGTGTCGCGTGCGGGCCATATTCCAGCGGCGCAGAACGACATGCGCCGGAGTGCCGTCACGGGCTCCGCAGAGCTGGCGCCGCCGTTTCCTGGGCCTTCCGAATGTCGCGTGTACCGTCCCTGAGTTCGCCCTTCCTGCTCGGCTTCGACGAGATCGAGCGCGCGCTCGAACGGGTGACGAAGGCCACCGGCGACGGCTACCCACCCTACAACATCGAACGCCTGCCACGGACCGAGGACGCGCCCGAACGCATCCGCATCACTCTGGCCGTCGCTGGTTTCAGGCTGGACCAGCTTGAAATCCTGCTGGAGGAGAACCAACTCTTGATTAGAGGTCGGCAAACCGAAGACAAGGCCCGTACTTATCTGCATCGCGGCATCGCAGCCCGGCAGTTCCAGCGGACCTTCCTCCTCGCGGAGGGCATGGAAGTCCTGGGTGCCGACCTTCGGAACGGTCTGCTCTCCGTCGATCTGGCGCGGCCCGAACCGGAACGCGTCATCAGGAAGATCGACATCACCGCCCGGGACTGAACGTCCGTGCGGCCCAAGGCTGCCTGAAAGGAGCTTTGCCATGACGAACGACACGAATGCCGGCGCACGTCTGCCGGCGGAAGACGCCATCTCCGTCGAAGCTCTCGCGGCCCTTGGGGCCGGCCAGGTGGCCTATCTCAAGTCGATGGACACCGAGGAGCTCAAGCGCGCCTTCCCGAACGCGCCGGAGCTCGCGCCCGGCCTGCGATTCTTCGCCCTGTTCGCCGCCAACGGCGCGCCGATCCTGCTCACCGACGACCGGGACACGGCCCTCCAGAACGCGCGCGAGCACGAACTCGTGACCGTCAGTCTGCACTGACCGTCAGGCGATCGCCGCGACGGAGGCGACCAGTACGGCGATGTCCTTCTCGCGCGACAGCCGGTGGTCGCCGTCGGCGATGACCGTGGTCGTGACCGTATCGAGCGGCAGGTGCTCGACGAGCTGCAGGGCATGGCGCCACGGGACATCCGGGTCCCGCATGCCCTGGAGCACGTGCACCGGACAGCCGACCTCGAACGGTTCGCCGTAAAGGAGATGGTTGCGACCGTCCTCGATCAGTCCGCGCGTGATCGGATAGGGATCGTCGGAATACGCCGAAGGCCGGTACCATACTCCTTCCCGTTCGATCGCGCCCCGGATCTCCGGCGGGAAGGCCTGCCACATCAGCGTTTCGGTGAAGTCGACGGCAGGTGCGATCAGCACGATCCCGGCGAGGCGTCCCCGGCCGTGCAGCGCGGTCGTGGCGCGCGCCGCAAGCAGGGCGATCCAGCCGCCCATGGACGAGCCGACGAGGATCGGCGGCTCCGGGCAGAAATGCGCGATCACCGCCTCCGCTTCGGCCCGCCATCGCGTGATCGTGCCCTCCTCGAAGGCACCACCGCTTGCGCCATGCCCGGAGTAGTCGAAACGCACCATGGCCCGGCCGGCATCCGCCGCCCAGGCGGCGAGCGCCTCGGCTTTGCCGGAACGCATGTCGGACCGGAATCCGCCCAGCCAGACGATGGCCGGCGACGCGCCTGACCGGCAGTCGACCGCGATCGTGCGCGCATTCTGCCCCTCACCCACGACGATCCGCTGCATGATGCCCCGCTGCCGGCGGCTTCGGGTTTGCCCGCGACCGCGCTTGGCTCTAAGCGTCGGCGAACTGCCGGCCGCCGCCGTCGAATCGCGGGTCGTCGGCCGCCCGTCAAGCAGGCCGATATCGTCGGTCGTCGCCCGGAGACGCCTTGATCGGATATTCCAACGCTGCCTTCGCCCCGCTCGCCGGCCGGACCGTGCTCCAGATCATTCCCGAACTGGATACGGGCGGTGCGGAACGCACCACGGTCGACATCGCGGCGGCCCTCGTCGGTGCGGGCGCGCGCGCCCTGGTCGCGACCGAGGGCGGGCGGTTGATCGGCGAGCTTCAGGCCAAGGGCGGCGTTTGGATCGATTTCCCGGCCGCCAGCAAGAACCCGGCCGCCATGCTCGCGCACGCCCGGCGTCTGGCGAAGGTGTTCGTTGCGGAACGGGTCGACATCGTCCATGCCCGATCGAGAGCGCCGGCATGGGTGGCGCTCGCGGCGACGCGGATCGTGCGCCGCCCGTTCGTCACGACCTACCACGGCAGTTATTCGGGACGCTCGGCGCCGAAGCGGCTCTACAATTCGGTGATGGCGCGCGGCGACGTCGTGATCGCCAACTCGCACTACACGGCGGACCTGATCCGTGCTGCCCATTCCTTCGCGACGGCCAACGTGCGAGTCATTCCCCGGGGCACCGATCTCGCGCAGTTCACCGCGTCGGCGATCTCGCCCGAGCGCGTCCGGGCGCTGCGTGCCCGCTGGGAGGTCGGCCCGCACGAGCGCGTCGTGCTGCTTCCCGGGCGTCTCACGAGCTGGAAAGGCCAGACCGTCCTCATCGAGGCGGCCCGGCTGATGCTCGGCCGCGGCCGCCGCGATCTCGTCTTCGTGCTCGCCGGCGACGCACAGGGGCGCGAGGACTACGCCCGCGAACTCGACCGGGCGATCGCCGGCAGCAACCTCGGCGGCGTCGTGCGCCGGGTCGGCCACGTGGAGGACATGCCGGCAGCGATGCTGGCCTCGGCGGCGGTCGCGGTGCCGTCGACGCTGCCGGAGGCGTTCGGCAGGGTCGCGGTGGAGGCACAGGCCGTCGGCACGCCCGTGGTCGTGTCGAACCTGGGCGCCGTCGGCGAGACCGTTCTCGCACCACCGGACGTTCCAGCGGACATGCGGACGGGCTGGCGGGTCGCCGCCGGCGACGCTGCCGGGCTGGCCGAGACGCTCGAAACGATCCTCGCGCTCAGACCGAGCGCCCGGGATGCCCTCGCCGTTCGCGCCCGGAATCATGTCGAATCGAGGTTCTCCCTCGACCGCATGGTGCGCGAGACGCTGGACATCTATGCCGCTCTGGTCGAACGGATTGCGGCCGGCGGCGGAACACGACACGGCCGAAACGGTTGACTTCAGCCTGAATTGAGCCGATTTTCCGCGTTCCCGGCGGCCTGACGGTCGCGAAATCCGAGGAGAAAGCCACCATTCGTCGCCCGATGAGAAGTATTCCCCTGCCGACCAAGGATGGCCCCAGGGTAAACAAGGACATCCGCTCGCGAGAAGTTCAGCTGATCGACGCCGAAGGCACGAATCACGGCGCAACCGACACGCTGGAGGCGATCCGCCTGGCCGAAGAGGCCGGCCTTGATCTCGTCGAGGTGGCGCCCAATGCCGTGCCGCCCGTGTGCAAGATCATGGATTACGGCAAGTTCCGCTTCCAGGAGCAGAAGAAGGCGGCCGAGGCGCGCAAGAACCAGAAGATCGTCGAGATC
>CAZVMY010000346.1:0-3689 GCA_964628955.1 uncultured Methylocystis sp. | reverse complement strand
GGAGGGCATCCGCAATGCGGGCGCGATCTTCCTCGGCCCCCATACGCCGGAGGCGATCGGCGACTATGTCGGAGGCTCGAACCACGTGCTGCCCACGGCGCGCAGCGCGCGGTACGCGTCGGGCCTCGGCGTGCTCGATTTCATGAAGCGCACCTCGCTGCTGCGCTGTCGGCCGGACACGCTGGAGGCCCTGGGCCCCGCCGCGATCACGCTCGGCCAGGCCGAGGGCCTGACGGCTCATGCCCGATCGGTCGCGTTCCGCCTCGCTCCCGCGGCCGCCGCCTCGTGAACGACGCGGTGCGCTCAACCGATCGGCTGATCGCGGTCGTGATCGACCAGCATTCGATCGAGCGCGGTACGCCCGATCAGGAGCACGAGCGTGCGACCGCGATCTATGATCTGGTCGAACAGAACGTCTTCCGGCTGGAAAGCGGCCAGGCCGGCCCCTACCGGCTCTATCTGGGCTTCATCAACAACCGTCTCGTTTTCGACGTACGCGGCGAGAACGATCATCCGATCGTGACGCACGGCCTCTCGCTCAGCCCGTTCCGGCGCGTCATCAAGGATTATTTCCTGATCTGCGAAAGCTATTACGCGGCGATCCGGACCGCGAGCAGCCAGCAGATCGAGGCGATCGACATGGGCCGCAGGGGCGTCCACAACGAAGCCGCCGAGATCGTCGTCGAGCGTCTCAAGGGCAAGATCGAGATCGATTTCAACACGGCGCGCCGGCTGTTCACGTTGATCGCTGCGCTGTTCTGGAGAGGGCACGAGACATGATGCGGGGCGAGAGATGAGCGCCGCGCCGCGCGCGATCCTGTTTGCCTGCACGCTGAACGCCGTGCGGTCGCCCATGGCCGAGGGCCTCGCGCGATCGATGCTCGGCTCGAAAGCCTATGTCGCGTCGGTCGGGTTGGCGAAGACCGACGTCGATCCCTTCGCCGTGGCTGTGATGCGCGAGATCGGCATCGAGATCGGCGAGCACGAGCCGCGCAGCTTCGACGACATCTCCCCCGAGGCTTTCGACGTCATCGTGGCCCTGTCCGACGACGCGCACACGCGGGCACAGCGGATCGCGCGGACGGCCTCGGTGGTGGTCGAGCACTGGCCGACGGAGGACCCGACCGCGGTCGGTCAGACTCGCGAGCAGCGGCTCGCCGCCTACCGGCAGGTCCGCGACGCCCTCAGGCGCCGCATCCGCACGGTTTTCGTCGAGGAACCGTCGCCGGGCACGGTGCGGTCAGACGCCTGAACTGCCGGCGCCGGCTCAGAGACCGGCGGCCCGGGCCGCGATCGCCGCGAGCAATCCCGCGATCAGCGCGACCGCCTCGTGCCGGATCACCAGCATCGCCGCCCCTGCGATGGCAAGCGCCGCCAGTGCCGCGGGGCCGCCGTGCCATGCGACCGGCACGAGGGTCGACAGGATGATCGAGGCCGGAAGCGCATCGAACGCCCGCCTGAGCCGGGGCGAAGGTGGGATGTGGCTCATCAGCCAATAGCCCGCGATGCGGGTCACGTATGTGGCCAGCGCCATCGCTGCGATGACCAGATAGGTCGCGCCCGGCCCTTCAATCGTCACCGCGGAGCGCCCCGACCAGCATGCCGGCGAGGGCGCCCAGCACGATGTGCACATATCCGCCGAAGGCGAGATTGGCCGCCAGCGCGGCCGTTGCCGCTGCCAGCATGACGCGGGTGTCGCGTGATCCCCGCCACATCGGCACGGCGAGCCCGACGAAATAGATCGGCACCACAAGATCGAGACCGTAGCGCTTTGGGTCCGCGATCAGCGCGCCGAGATAGTATCCGGGGATGCCGGCCAGCACCCAGAGGATCCAGAGCGCGAGCCCTGCGCCGATGAGCACACCGACGTCACGACCGCCCTGGCCGGCGTAGAGCATGAAGCGGAGATAGTTGGCGTCGGTCAGCAGGCTCAGGTGGGCATAGGTGAGGGGCGCCGGATGGCCTTCCAGATGCGGGCGCAGCGCGGCGCCCATCAGCGTCATACGCATGTTGACGATCATGGTGACGAGCGCCACGCCCGCCACCGCGGAGAGCGTCCAGCGATCCTGCCAGAGGCTGAGCGCGACCGATTCGGACAGTCCCGCATAGACGGCGCCATGCAGGACGAGAAGTTCGGTGAGGCTGAAGCCCTTCTGCGCTGCGAGCGCCCCCAGCGCCGACGAGAAGATCGCGACGCCCGGCCACATCGGCCAGGTGAGCCGGGCGCCGAGGAGCAGGCCGGAGCGGGTGACCGGCGGCGCATCGGCGCGGGTTCGGGAATAGCGGGACATGGCGGGCGCAGGGAGGGGACGGGAGCATCACGGCGCGGATAGGGCAGGGCCGAAGCGCGCGGCTGCAGCAGTGCGGAGTCGGGCCCGCCGCGTCAACCGGATTCGATGGTCGATCGACCGGCGCGGCTTGAACCGCCGCCTTCGTCGCGGTACGGAGCAGAATGGAAATAACGCCCGCCTATCTCTTCGCCGCGCTCCAGATCATTGGCATCGACATCCTCCTCTCGGGGGACAACGCCGTCGTCATCGCGATGGCCTGCCGGGCGCTGCCGGAGAAGCAGCGTCGCATCGGCGTGATCCTGGGTGTCACGGTGGCGATCACGCTGCGCGTGCTGTTCGCGCTGGTCACCAACGAACTGCTGGGCATTCCGTGGCTGAAGGCGATCGGGGCGGTGCTGCTGCTGTGGATCGCGGTCAAGCTGCTTCTGCCGGAGACCGGCGACGAGCACGTCACGCCGCAGGATTCCCTCTGGCGCGCCGTTCGCACCGTGGCCATCGCCGACGCGGTGATGAGTCTCGACAACGTCGTGGCGATCGCCGCGGTCGCCAAGGGCGACGTGCCGCTGCTCGTCTTCGGGCTGGTGGTCAGCATCCCGCTGGTGATGGTCGGCAGCCAAATCATCCTGAAGCTGATTGACCGGTTTCCGGTCATCGTCTGGGCCGGGGCCGGGCTGCTCGGCTGGGTCGCCGGCGAGCTGTTCGCGGAAGACCCCGGTATCACGGGAACGCTCAACATCCACCTCAACGTGACAGCCACGGCGGTCGCGGGCGCGCTGTTCGTGCTCGCAGCCGGCTTCTTCCTGCGTCGACAGAAGGGCATCGGGCTGCTCGACAAGCCGGCGCCGCACTGATCCGGCGAGCCTGAGCCGGGTCCGCCCGGCGTTTCCACATCCCGTCCTCGTACGCCGTCCCGGTCTCTCCTGGGCACGGCATCGGCCGCCGGTCACGCTCGGCTGGAGCCATGCGTCGCGCGTGGGGGCCGTCGCTGCGCAGCCGACGAACCGCAACCATCTGAAATCGCAGATCGATGCCGCCTCGGGCGCGTCACGGCCACCCGGCGCGCGCCGGGGCGGGGCGCCATGGTTGACATCGGCACCCGGAACATGAAATAACCAAGGAATATCAGAAGTTTAGATGTCTTCTAAACTACTGGCTGGATCGGGCCGTCGAGGCCCACCGGCGGAGACCTCGCAGACGGATGCCAGGAATGGACAGTTCTCGAACGATCACGTCATCGACCCCGGCGGTTCGTCCGACGGCCGCCGCGGCCCCGGTCGCTCCGGGAAACACGGGCTGCCCCGTCGGGGCGGTCAAGGCGCGGCTGCGCGCCGCGGGTCTGCGGCCGACGCGCCAGCGGATGGCGCTCGGCTGGCTGCTGTTCGGCAAGGGCGACCGGCA
>CAZVMY010000345.1:0-3691 GCA_964628955.1 uncultured Methylocystis sp. | reverse complement strand
ACGAGGGCCTGCGTCTCGCCACGCGTGAACAGCGCCGAGCCGTGCGTGCGGGGCAGCACGCCGACTTCGGCGACGATCGGACGCACGGTCTTCACGTCGCGGCCGTCGATGCGGATGCCGTCGTCGAGGATGTTCCAGCGCACGATCTTGGCCTGCAGGTCCTTGAAGACCGACTTGACCTGTTCCTTGTCGAACTTCGCCGTCCCGTCGGCGGGCAGCAGCTCCGCCATGACCTTGGCCTTCACCGCGTCGACCGCGTCGTAACGCTCGGCCTTGGAGGTGATCCGGTAGGCGGCCCGAAGATCCGCCTCGGCGATGTCGAGCACCGCCTTCTCGACGGCGGAAACGTCCGGCAGCGCGAAGTCGCGCGGCTCCTTGGCCGCTTTCTCGGCCAGTCGGATGATCGCGTCGATGACGGGCTGGAAGCCGGCGTGGCCGTGCATCACGGCGCCGAGCATGATTTCCTCCGACAGCTCCTTCGCCTCGGATTCCACCATCAGAACCGCGTCGGCCGTGCCGGCCACGACGAGTTCGAGGGTCGAATCGGCCTGCTGCTCGACGGTCGGGTTGAGGATGTACTCGCCGTTGACGTAGCCGACCTTGGCGCCGCCGACCGGCCCCATGAAGGGCGCACCCGACAGCGTCAGCGCGGCGGAGGCCGCGACCAGCGAAACGACGTCGGTGTCGTTCTCGTTGTCGTACTGCAGGACGGTCACGATGACCTGCGTCTCGCAGCGATAACCGGCGGCGAACAGCGGACGGATCGGCCGGTCGATGAGCCGCGAGATCAGCGTCTCCTTCTCGGTCGGACGGCCCTCACGCTTGAAGTAGCCGCCGGGAATGCGTCCGCCGGCGAACGCCTTCTCCTGGTAGTTGACCGTGAGCGGGAAGAAATCGATGCCGGGCTTGGCTTCCCTGGCGGAAACGACGGTGGCGAGGACCACGGTCTCACCGTAGCTCGCCAGAACCGCGCCGTCCGCCTGACGGGCGACGCGGCCGGTTTCGAGGGTCAGCTTGCGGCCGGCCCAGGTGATCGAGACTTTCGAAATGTCGAACATGTTTGCTTTCTCATGGGCGCGACCCTGCGCGCCGTGCTGTGCCCGCGCGATCGCGCGCCGCCATGAGCAAGACGGCGAGATGCTCCGCGGGCGAAGCCCTGCGAAACGTCCGGCGATCCTGCCATGGCAATCATCATGTCGGTCGGGCATCCTGCGCCGGCCCCATTGCCGACGCTCCTTCCATTCCGGACGTCCGGCAGCGCGCGACGTCCGCGCAAGGCCTGTCGTCCGGGTACGGCCGCGTCCGAACGCGGCCGATCGATCGCACGAGGCGTCAGCGGCGGATGCCGAGACGTTCGATCAGCGACCGGTAGCGCGCCTCGTCCTTGCGCTTCACATAATCGAGAAGCTGACGGCGCTGCGAAACGAGCTTCAGCAGCCCGCGGCGCGAGTGGTTGTCCTTGACGTGGCTCTTGAAGTGTTCGGTTAGGTTGGTGATCCGCTCGGTGAGGATCGCGACCTGAACTTCCGGAGATCCGGTATCGTCCTTGGACGTGGCATATTCGGAAACGAGCGCAGTCTTGCGCTCCGCGGTAATCGACATCGAAAGCTCCTGAGGTGAGTGGAATGGCCTGGCCGGGATGTCGTCCAGCGAGGTCGGTGTGCGGCTTGCTTGAGGCCCGCATCTCGCACATAGGCGCTTGTCATCGGAAATGCCAGCCGAATCGTGAGCTGATAGCAGGCCGCTTTGACGGAAGTCGGGGTTCACCCGCAGTCGACGTGGTCGCGGATGACCCAGCCGCGCAGGTTGATCACGCCGCTCGGGCCCAACCGGCCGACGAGCGCCCAGCCCCGGCCGCGGGAATCGACGGTCGTGTCGATCAGGCGCACCACCTGCCCGTTCCGGAACGTCGCCACCACCGGGCCGTTCGGGAACTCGCGGATGCCGAGCGACGCCGCCGACGGGTCGGCGATGCGGCAACGCTCGGCGGCGGTGGCGCCCGAAACGGCAAGACTGGCCAGCAGTGCAGGGACGGTCGCCTTCATCGAGAGCTCCGCGGCGCCGGGGACCCGCAGCATGCGCCCCGGTCGCGTGCCGCTCAACCCAGATGAAAGGCGCGCTTGGGCAGAAGTTCGCCACCGTGGCCCTCGACGAGGGCGACCAGACGACCGCGGCAGGTGACGTAGGCCGGTCCGGACACGATCGGCGCGTCGCGGCCGCGCAGGATGATCGACCGTCCGCTCTTCAGCCGTTCGGCATCGCCCGCGGTGACGGCGAGCGACGGCAGCGCGGCGAGAGCCGTTTCGACCGGCATCAGCGCGGACAGAAGCTGCTCGGACAGCGGACCGTCCGCGCCCGCGTCCTGGAGGGCGGCAAGCGGCAGCGCGTCCGCCTCCGCGAACGGCCCGACCCGCGTCCGCC
This sequence comes from uncultured Methylocystis sp., assembly GCA_964628955.1. Lineage (GTDB taxonomy): Bacteria > Pseudomonadota > Alphaproteobacteria > Rhizobiales > Beijerinckiaceae > CAZVMY01. The sequence continues at coordinate 1,270 of CAZVMY010000345.1, read as the reverse complement.
GCAGGGCCGAGACGTGACCGCGGCAGCCGAGCACCCGGCCGAAGTCGCGGGCGAGAGCCCGCACGTAGGTTCCCTTGCCGCATTCGGCCTCGAAGGTCGCCGCATCGACGTCGGCGGCGACCAGCCGCAGCGCGCGGACCTCGATCAGCCGGGGCTCCAGCACGACCGCCTCGCCGCTGCGCGCGAGATCGTAAGCGCGTTCGCCAGCGACCTTCAGCGCGGAGTAGAGCGGCGGCTGCTGGCTGATGGTGCCGATGAACGCCGGCAGGATCGTCTCGATCGCGTCGACGTTCGGTCGGACGTCGGACGTCGCGACCGGCTTTCCGTCGGCGTCGTCGGTGTCGGTCTCGATGCCCCAGCGGACGGTGAAGCGGTAGGACTTCTCGCCGTCCATCACGAAGGGGACGGTCTTCGTCGCCTCGCCGAAGGCCAGCGGCAGAATACCGGACGCCAGCGGGTCGAGCGTTCCCGCATGACCCGCCTTGTCGGCCTGGAACAGCCGCTTGACCACCGAAAGGGCATGGGTCGACGTCAGGCCGAGCGGCTTGTCGAGCACGAGCCAGCCGTCGACCTTGCGGCGCTCGCGGCGCGGTTTGTTCACGGCTCCTCGCCGCGCGGCGCTTCGACGTCGCGCACGACCTTGGGATCACGCAGCAGTCGATCGATCTTGTCGGCTTCCTCGAAGCGCTCGTCGACCCGGAACCGCAGATCGGGGCTGAAGCGGAGTTCGCGCAGCCGACGCGCCACCTCGCCCTTGAAGAAGCGCCGGTTGCGCTCGAGCGCGGCCACGGTGCCTTCGGGATCGATACCGCCGAGCGGCATGACGTAGACCGTCGCCAGCCTGAGGTCCGGCGACATGCGCACCTCGGGCAGCGTCACGACCCTGCCGGCAAGATCCGGGTCCTGCACGTCGCCGCGCGCGATGACCTCGGCGAGGACGTGCCGGAGTTGCTCGCCGACGCGAAGCTGGCGCTGCGAGGGGCCGGCGGCGCGCCCGCCCGCCCCGGACTGGGATCCGCGAGACATGGGTAAGCCTTCCGGTTGATGCCGGCCTCAGGCCCGTCCCGCCGGGCGGAGGCCGGCATGGCGGATCACAGCGAGCGCTTGACCGATTCGACGCGGTAGCACTCGATGATGTCGCCTTTCTTCAGGTCCTCGTAGCGCTCGAAGGCCATGCCGCATTCCTGACCGACCTGGACTTCCTTCACCTCGTCCTTGAAGCGCTTCAGCGTCGAAAGCGTGCCTTCGTGGATGACGACGCGATCGCGGA
>CAZVMY010000344.1:0-3725 GCA_964628955.1 uncultured Methylocystis sp. | reverse complement strand
CTGCCCGTCAGGAGTCTGTCCGTCAGGAGTCTGCGGGCGGGAGGCCGACCGCCGCCAGCGCAGCGGCTTGCCGATCATGCACCGCCGACGTCGAGAAGCCCTCGATCGCAGCGTTGAAGAGCCGATAGAAGTTCAGACGGGCATCCAGATGCAGGAACACGCCGCCCAGACCGATCGCGGCGCGATCCATGAACACGAACTCGCGCGGCACGGTCACCGGACCCTTGCGCTTCAGCTCCTGGTGGACCCGGAACGCCTCGCGACGCCCGTACTCGCCTGGGCTGATGCCGTCGGCGATGGTGCGGGTACGGTCGTCGAGCAGCGGGCCGTAGATGAACTTGGCCCAGATGTTCAGGATGTCGATCACCTCGTTGCCGAGGTCGCGGAACCCCCAGGTCTCGTAGGCATGCACGACGCGGGCGCGATCGTCTTCCAGAAGACCGCGGTACAGATCGACGACGCCGCCGACGAAGCGGGCGGGAAAGATGCGGATGCAGCCGTAATCCAGCAGGTTGATGCCCGCCGGCTCGCCGCCATCCGCGAAAACCGTGTAATTGCCCAGATGAGGATCGCCGTGAATGACGCCGAAGCGGGAGAACGGCAGCCACCACGCCGCGAACATTGCCTCGGCGATGCGATTGCGCGCCGCCTCCGGCGCGCTCTTGTAGGTTAGGAGCTTCCTGCCCTCGAGCCAGTCGAGCGTCAGCAGGCGGTCGGTGGACAGGTCCGGCCAGATGTCCGGCACGCGCACCAGCGGCTCGCCCTCCAGCATCCGCGCGTAGAGTGCGGCGTTCCGCGCCTCGTTCTCGTAGTCGAGTTCCTCCCTTATCCGCGCGCCGATCTCGGCCACGATCTCGCGGGTGTCGATCGCGCGTTGCATCTGCCGGTGAAGGGCGAACAGCACCTGAAGCTGGTTGAGGTCGGCTTCGACGGCCGATTGCATGTCGGGATACTGCAACTTAACCGCGAGCGGGCGGCCGTCGGCCGACGTCGCGCGGTGAACCTGGCCGAGCGAGGCTGCCGCCGCAGGTTCCTTCTCGAAGCTGCCGAAGCGCGCCGCCCAGTCGGATCCGAGTTCGGCGATCATCCGTCGCTTGACGAACGCCCAGCCCATCGGGGGCGCCTCCGACTGGAGACGCTGCAACTCGGCCGCATATTCCGGCGGCAGCGCGTCCGGGATGGTGGCGAGCAGCTGCGCCACCTTCATGATAGGACCCTTGAGGCCGCCCAGCGCCGCAGTGAGCTGCGAGGCGTTGCGCGCATCGTCGGCATCGATCCGGAATAGCCGTTGCGCCGCGACCTTCGCTGCGACGCCGCCGACGTTCGCGCCCACCCGCGCATAGCGCGAGAGCCGACCGGACAGGCGATTCTCTTCAGGGTCGCGCGGTTGATCGGTCATGTCGGGCCTCGTGCCGTCCCGACATAGGCGAGCGCGGCTCCCCGCGACAGGGGGGCGTGGCGCTCGGCCACGCCGTCGCACGCGCACCCATTCGATGCAATTCGTCGCGAATTGCTCCGGCGGCCTTCACGGCGCGCAACCCTTGAAAGCCCGTTGTGCGCGACAGGATAGCGTTCTGCACCCAGACTGCGTGGGATACCGCAGCATGACGCTGTCGAAAGTCGAGGGGGAGCCCCATGGCCGACATTCTTGGAACGGAATTCAACGATCTGCTGACGGGAACGGACGATGCCGACGTGATCGCAGGTGGCGGTGGCGCCGACCGCATTTATGGCGGCTCCGGGCAGGACACCCTCGACGGTGGCGCCGGAGACGACGTCGTCGTCGGTGGCGCGGGGAACGACCTGCTCATCGGTGGCGAGGGAGACGACATCCTGATCGCCCAGGGCGGCAACGACATCTTCGATGGCGGCGCCGGCAACGACAACGTCTGCTTCTCGGCGCTGGGAACTGGGCTGTCGGTCGACCTCGAACGCGGCGTCGGACAGGGCGCACTCTTCGGCCCGATCTGGCAGTTCACGTCGATCGAATCGGTGACCGGCAGCGCGTTCCGCGACGCGCTGGTCGGCGATGCGAACGCCAACTGGTTTTCCGGGCTCGCCGGTGACGACGTCCTCGACGGCCGTGGCGGGAACGACGTGCTGCGCGGTTTCGAGGGTGCCGACACGCTCGTCGGCGGCGCCGGAGTCGACGAACTCTACGGCGGCGAAGGCGCCGACGTGTTCCGCATCATCGCCGGCACGGACCGGGACTATGTCGGCGATTTCATCGCCGGCGAGGACAGGCTGGACGTCCGCGACCTGTTCGAGAGCGCGGAGCAGGCGATCGCATCCTCGTGGATGGAAGGGGCCGCCACGGTCTTCCAGGCGGCATCGGGGGAACTTCTGATCCTGCAGAACGTCGACCGCGCGACGCTGTCGGCCGGCGACTTCGTTCTCTGACCAACGTGCGGCGGGATCGTGGAACCGATCCCGCCGCCGATCCTGCCGGCAGACCGCGCTCAGCCGTTATAAAAAAAGCGTTCCTCGACGATCTTGCCGTCCTTGACGGTGTAGAGCGCGATTTCCTTCATCTGCATGCGCTGCCCGCTCGCCTTGGCCGTGACGTCCATCGAGAACTCGACCGCGAACTGGTCGCCGTTGACGTAAGGCCCCTCGGCGCCGCCGCCATGCACCTCGTGGTTGTCGTACCACCACTTGCGCTTGCCCAGCACGGCATCCAGGCCCCGCGACTCCGGCTCGGGGCCCATCGGCTCGATGCTGACGACGTCCGGCGACCAGTGCCTGTCGCCGGCCTCGTCGAACTTGCCAGCCTTGCAGAGTGCCACGAAATCCTGCGCCAGTTCCTGCGTCGTCATCGATATCCTCCCGTCATTCTCGCGCCGGATGCTCCCGGCCGGCGTCACCCATAAACCGCACGCATGACAGCCGCCCGGCAAGGGTATTGTTCATAGTTTGTTCTTGTTTGCAAGCCTGACCTGAAAGCCGGTCGACCGGTCGTCACCGGGCCGACAGGATGTGATCCGCCAGCGCCTCGCGATCGTCCGGATGCGCCAGGCCGCGTGCACTCATCCACATGCCGGAAAACATGCCTTCCGGGTCGGCAAGGAACGCGATCAGTTTCGTGCGGTCCCAGACCTGGCCGGCGGCGCCGGCGGCGCGCAGCACGGGAGAATAATCGTAGTCGGGCGCGCCCGCGACCGGACGTCCGGCGAGTCCTCCCAGTCCCGGCCCGGCGAGCCCGGTCGTGCCGCTCTCCAGGCTGTGGCAGGATCGGCAGGGCTCGAACAGCGTCTCCCCGCGGCCCGCGGCCAGGGCCGGCCCGCCGGCGCCAGACGCGACCGCCAGCGTGACCATGGTCGCGAAGCGGTAGACTCGCCAATTCATGCCGGCCCGAGCGTCTCGATCCGCACGAGGCGATCGTTTCCGGTCTCGCCGCCCCAGGCCTCGCCACGCCGCCCGGCCATCTGACGCACGTTGGCGTTCGGACGGCTGCTGGGGAACGACTCGAACGTTTCCGTCACGGGGTCGAAGCGGACGATCGCGTTGCTGCCGAAATCGGTCAGCCAGACCTTGTCGGTTTCGTCGACGTACACCGAATAAGCGCGCGGCCGCTGGCCCGGCAGTTTCCAGACCCGCCAGAAATCGTGCCCGGGATCGTAGACCGAGACGTTGCCGCTGTTCCATTCGCTGACCCAGAGCTGTCCGCCCGAGTCCGACCAGATGCGCCGGGCGCCCTGGCCGGCTGTCGACGGGTCGATCGCGCG
>CAZVMY010000343.1:0-3728 GCA_964628955.1 uncultured Methylocystis sp. | reverse complement strand
GATAGCCCCGTGCCTGCTTCCGGCGCAGGAGCGCGTGGAGTTCGGCCTCCGCCGAGGCAGCGCTGTCGAACAGGCCGATCATGATCCGTCCGCCCCGTGAACCGATGCGGCCGAATTCCCGCGTGCAGGCGAAATCGTCGAACAGCGTGACCTCGACGCTCAGCGTGTAGTAGCGCGCCATGTTGCGCGCAGGATCGATCCGCTCGAGGCGGATGGCGTGCGGGTTGCGGTCAAGGACGTCGGTGGCGGTCATTCCGGATCGGGCGTGAGGTTGTGGAGACGGCTCGATCCTTGTGGCAGCCCATGACGGCTGCGGTCCAACGACAGTTTGGAATCGGACAGGCTGCATCGATTCACGCTTGTGATGATCGGAGTAAAAGCTGATCGCCCGCTTCATGTGCTGGCGCTCGAAGGTGGAGGGGTATCCGCATCCGCTCGAGGCGGGATGTAAGCCTGATAGGGATCGCCGTCCGCGAGATGCCCGAACGGCGTCATGACGAACCGGTCGTCATCGTCGCGATGCACGGCGACAAGGACATAGCGCGGCTCACCAGTGCCGGCGTCGCGGCATTCCATCAGGGCGAGATGGCCGTTGGCGGCGGCACGCAGGAGCGTGTTGAAGTTCTTCCGGACGTGTTCGGGAATGCTCATGGCGAGATCCTTTCGGATGGGGATGGAATTCGGTCGGGAACGCCGTCATCGACGGACGTGACGCTCTTTGGCCCTTGCGGGTTGGGCGCCGCGCCGACGTCGATGGCGGCGTCGCTGCTTCAGCCCGCGGTGACGAGGACCGGCCGCCGCTTGTCGATGCGCGGCGTGACGCCCTGCAGGCGGGTCTGCACGAAGAAACCGCGATCAGTGTCGCCGGTGCGCGTCACGAACTCGGCCTCGAACAGGCAGCGGTGGCAGACGAAACGCGCGAGGATGGCGGCAACGTCGTCGGCGACATCGAGAGACTGGCCGTCGTCGTTTTCGCCGATGACGAGTAAGCGCCCGGCGATGGCGTTGGCGCCATCATCGATGACGGTGAAGCCGGCCGCCTGATCCCAGGCCTCCTCGTCGGTCCAGACGAGATGCCGGTCATCGAGCGGCGCGCGCTCGACCAGATCGCAGCCGATCAAGGCGTAGAGTTCAGCCAGGACGAGCTCACCGTCGTTCAGGGTCAGCGTGACCCGTCGCGCCTCGGCCCGGACGGGATCGATCAGCAGGGCCGTGAGGGTTGTCTTGGGGTTCGTGTCGGTTATGACCCGCCCTCCCCTCAAGCCGCAGCCGCGACAGAGGAGACGCCTGCGATGGCGCTGATGGGTTTGTCGTCGCCGTCGTCTTCTTCCGGCGCGACGGCTGCTGCGCCGGGTTGCTGGGCATGCATCCAGTCGACAGCGGCCTGCGCCTTCGAGGCCGCCGTGAAGATGGCCCGGGTGTCGTTCTTCAGGACTTTCAGCCAGCTCGCCACATAGGCTGCGTGATCGGGTCTTGGTTCATGGGCGATGCCGAGGTCGGCGAGTGCGAGCGCTGCAGAAATCTCCGCCACCAATTCTTCCCCCGCGTAAGCTTCCGAGCCGAAGCGGCCAGAGAGATCGCGATCGAGCCGGTGCTTGGCCCCACTGGCATGGCCCGCCTCGTGCTGCCTGACCGAGACGAACGACTGCCAGTCCCGGAACTGCCGGAATGGCGGCATGTGGATCGTGTCGGTCGAGGGCCGGTAGAAGGCCTGGTCGCCGCCTATGATCAGCGGGATGTTCAGGTTGGCGAAGAAGGCGTCCGCACCAGCATGGCGCGTCGCCTCGTCGAGCGGCGTGGGCACGGGCGGCGCATAGCCGTCGACTTGGGACTGGTTGAACACCGAATACCCGCGCGCCATGAAGCGCGGACGTCCCGGCTCGTCGCCGCCATCAATGCCACTGCTGTCAGACTGGCTTTCGCCATCCTTCCTGAAGGATTTCCAGAACACCACCGTGGTCGAGCGCTCGCCTTTGCGGACCTGGCCCCCGAGCGAGGCCCAGCCGCGATACGTGGCCCAGCGGCCGGTGGCGTAGCCATTGGCTTCGGCCGCCGCCCAGAGCAGCAGCGTATTCGCGCCCCTGTAACCCTTCCCCGAGACGGCGTTGACGGGCCGCGAGGTGGGCGCACCGTCGTGATGCCAGGGCATCCGATAACGCGTTCCGCCGCGCTCGATGGCGACGATAATGGCGTTGGTCACCTGGGCATGGATGTCGATCCGGGTGGCCTGGTCCCGATGGCTGCGTGGTTGGTCAGTTCGTTCCTTGTTGGTCATGGGGGTGTCTCCCGCGACGGTCGGGGCAAGCCGCTCTCGCCCTGATCTGAATCCGTCGCGGGCCACGCCCGCCCTCCTCTCGCTCTGGAAGCGGTCAAGGCCGACACAGGCTTGACAGAAAGCGGCATTCCGTTGTTCTTACTATGTTCTTATCTTCGATTACGCAGGGAGGACGCCATGGCGGGTGTGACCTATCACGTGGTGCTGCCGTTCCGGGCGGATGAGGACGGCGAGATCATCGCCGGCGAGGCGGCCGAAGCGCCGTCGGCCGGGGCGGCGGTGTCGAGGGCCGAGCGGCTCGCGATGATCGGACATGACGGCGTTTGCGGCGCGGTCGCCTTCTCCCGCACCGGCGATCCAGCGACAGGCGAGTTCGAGGACGCCGTCGTGCTGAAGCAGTTCGGAACAGTACCTGCCGATCTCGCCGCCAGCATGGCGGGATGACAGGCGTTCCCGGCCTTGCACGGAACGCGAGGTGACGGAGCGGTTTTGCGGCCGGCTGCTGGATTTTCCCTATGTGGTGATCAGGCTCGGCTGCGATCTCTGCCATCGGCGCGGCCAGAACCGGTTGACGCGCCTCGCCGCCAAATTCGGCGCGGAGATCGGGATCGACGCGCTGCTGCTCAGGCTTTCGGCGGATTGCCCGTGGCGGGACGACCCCGATGCCCGCCGCAAACGCCACGAAAACGGCTGCCAGGCGCGCTTTGTCGATCTCGGCTGGTCGCGCCCGCCGCCCGGCATGACGCCGCTGAAGCTCGTGCCTGGCGGGCGCAAGGAGGCGGCGGAGTAGCCGCGTGCGGCGCTTATGCAGCGCTCCCTACGCGGGGTCTGACGCTGCAGGGTCCGCGGCGACAGGGAGACGCGTGCGCCGCAGGCGCAGGCGCGCACCGCATCGATGTCTTGCGAAGCGCATCTATGCAGCGGGCGAGTCCGCCCGCCAGACAGGGATGCCCATCTTGCGCGCCTTGTCGGCGAGGTTGTCCTGAATGCCGGTGCCGGGGAAGACGAGGACACCGATCGGCAGCACGTCGAGCAAGGCGTCGTTGCGCTTGAACGGTGCCGATTTGCCATGGTGCGTCCAATCTGGACGGAAGGCGATCTGCGGCACCTTCCGGTTGGCGGCCCAGAGTGCTGCGATGTGCTCGGCTCCTCTGGGGCTGCCGCCATGCAGCAGGACCATGTCCGGGTGCTTCGCGAGCGCCTTGTCGAGCCGGTCCCAGATCAGCGCATGGTCCTCGAAGGCCATGCCGCCGGTCAGCGCGATCTTGGGACCCTTGGGCAGCAGCACCTCGGTCTCGGCCCGGCGCTTGGCGGCGATGAACTCCCGGCTGTCGATCATCGCTGCGGTCAGCGTGCGGTGGTTGACTTGCGAATGCGAGCGCGGCCGCCAGAGCGTGCCGGTGTGGCGCTCGAAGAGATCCGCCGCCTGGTCGCGCATCAGCTCGAAGGCGTC
>CAZVMY010000342.1:0-3731 GCA_964628955.1 uncultured Methylocystis sp. | reverse complement strand
GGTCGTCGCGACCGGTCAGTTCATGGTCGACAGCAACGTCAAGAAGGTCCAGCACCCGACCGGCGGCATCGTCGGCGAACTGCGCGTGCGTGAAGGCGACGTGGTCCGTCAGGGCGATCTGATCGTGAAGCTCGACGAGACGGTCACCAAGGCCAACCTCGACGTCATCCGCAAGCAGCTCGATGAGCTCCATGCCCGGCTTGGGCGGCTCGAGGCGGAGCGCGACGGCATCGATCAGGTCGCGTTCGACGAGGCGCTCGCCGAACGGATGAACGACCCCGCTGTCGCCAAGCTCACCAATGGCGAGCGGAGGTTGTTCGAGGCCCGGCGCGAGGCACGCGACGGCCAGCGGGCCCAGCTCACGAAGCGTATCCAGCAGGCCCGCAACGAGATCGAAGGCCTCCGCGCGCAGATGAAGTCGCGCGAGCAGCAGGCGATCTTCATCCAGCAGGAACTCGAGGGGGTCCGTGACCTCTACGAGAAAAAGCTGGTGCAGATCAACCGGCTGAGCCAGCTCGAACGGGCCGCCGCCGACCTCGTCGGCCAGCGCGGGCAGATCATCGCCTCCATCGCGCAATCCGAGGGCAAGATCTCCGAGACGGAGCTGCAGATCCTGCAGATCGACACCGACATGCGTGCCGAGGTCATGCGCGACCTGCGCGAGACCCAGGGGCGCGTCGCCGAGTTGCAGGAGCGCCGCGTCGCCGCCGAGGATCAACTCCGGCGGGTCGACATCCGCGCGCCGGCGGACGGGATCGTCCATCAGATGAACGTGTTCACGGTCGGCGGCGTCGTCACACCGGCCGATCCGCTGATGCTGATCGTGCCGAAGAACGAGGGGCTCGTGCTCGAGGCCAAGGTGCTCCCCCAGGATATCGACCAGATCGCGATCGGCCAGAAGGCGGTGGTGCGCGTGCATGCCTTCAACCAGCGCACGACGCCCGAGATCACGGGAGCGATCTCGCGGATCGGCGCGGACGTGACGAAGGACCCGCAGACCCAGATGACGTATTACACGATCCGTGTGGCGCTGCCGCCGGAGGAGGTCGTGAAGCTCGGCAGCGGCAAGCTGATCGCTGGCATGCAGGCCGACGTGTACGTCCAGACCGCAGACCGTTCGCCGTTCGAGTATTTCGTCAAGCCGTTGACGGACCAGATGTCGAAGATGTTCCGCGAGCGCTGAGCGACCGCCGCAAGGCGCCCTCAAGCCTCGGCGACCGAGAACCGGTCGAACACCATGTCCGGTGACGAGGTGTTGTGCCGTGAATAGCCGTGGCGGCCAGCCCAGAGCTCCACGCCGCGACCGGAGCGGAAGTCCATGATCGGCTGCTCCAGCCAGCGCTCGGCTCCGGTGGCGCGGATCGCGACGCGGGCCACGTCGTTGTTGAACTCGGTCACATACATCGACCTGAGCGCGGCGAACGGCAGGTCGCCAGCCGTGCCGTCGAACCGGACGTCGAGACCGAGCCGGTTGCGATCGAGCGTTCCGACGGTCAGGCGCGCCGCGCCGCCGCGCTTGAACGTCGTCGTGAACGTCATCGTCCTGGGGTCGAACCGGACCTCGTCGAAGGCGACGATGGGCCGGCCCTGCTCCTCGATCGGCCCAGCCAGGAACGAACTGCCGTAGGCGACCCATTTGAGGTGCGCCGGCGGCAGTGGTCGGATGCGCCAGTAGCCATCCGGCGGATAGACGACCGCGACCTCCTCGGCACGCTCGTCGCGGCGGACCCAGACCTGCACCAGATGCAGCCCCGTCTCGCGCCGGTCACCGATGATCACGGGCACCGCGGCCGGGCGCCAGAAGGCGGGATACGCGTAACCCACGATCCAGAGCCACTCGTCCTCGTAGATGGTGACCCGGCGCGGCTCCGGCGCCTTGAAGGCGGGATCGCCGCGGAAGTCGCAGTTCGTCCAGTCTGCCGCATAGCTGTCGGCGACGATGCCGCCGATATAGGAGGGATGGATCGCCTGCACGCGGAAGCTCCGCAGCCCGGCGTGCCGGAGGCGCAGGTCGACGTTGTCCTTCTCGGCGCACAGCACTGGCGTGGAATGATTGGCCATCTCGACGTCGACGGCGCCGGCAACGGGTCCGGATGGCGCCGGCGGCTGTCCCTGACCTAGTGCGGGCCTGGCGACGAGCGTCGCGGCGCCAGCCGCGAGCCGGGAGAAGGTCCGGCGGGTGAGCATCGGCGTGGGCATGTCAGGGACCTCGCGGAAAGGGGCGCCGGACGGTCGTGAGGCCGGTCATGGTTCCCGCAGCATCGCATAGACGTCGCCCGAGTTCGCCTCGTGGGGCAGGGCAAGCAGGTAGTCGGTGATGGCAGGCGCCTCGACCGCTTCGGGGAGAGCGAGGACCTGGGTCTCGCCGAGCGCCACGTTGTAGCGGTACGGTCCGAGGCCCTCGAGCCGCCGGATGCAGTCGACCGCGACGCCGCGCTGGATGGTCGTGAACTCGAACGAAACCGCCGCGACGCGCGTGGCGAGGCCGTCCAGCACCGCATCCTCGAAGCCCTCGACGTCGATCTTGACGAAGGCCGGCACGCCATGTCGTGCGATGAGCGCATCGAGGGTCGTCACCTCGACCTCGATCGACTGATCCCAGACCTGGCCGTCCCAGCCTTCGGCGCCATCGGCCGCGGCGATGAAGGCCGCCGACGCGGTGGAGACGGTCGGGTTCGCGCTGTTGACGCGCAGCGTCAGGCGGCCGGGTACTGCGCCACAGGCGACGGGCACGATCACGACGCCCGCATCCCGGCCGTAGATCGCCGCGATCGCCGTGACGCAGGCCGGCTGCGGTTCGAGTGCGACGACGCGGGCGCCCAGCCGGCGGAACGCGCCGACCCGGTCGCCGACATGCGAGCCGATGTCGAACGCGAGGTCGTCGGGACCGATGAACATGGCGTAGAGCCGGTCCATGGCGGCGTCTCGCGCCGGATCGCCGTAATAGGCGCGGATCGAATGCGCCACAGGCCGGAAGACGTCCTGCGCGACGTCGATGCCGTGCCGCGCGAGCGCGTCGGACGCCGTCGTGTATTCAGCCATTCCGCACGCCGTGCGCCAGAACGCGGGCGATCTCCGGGGGCGTTTCGAACTCCTCCGGGATGGCGCAGAGGCGCAGGCGCGCCAGAACCCGTCCGATGGCCGGCGAAGAGGTGATCATGCCGAACGGGATCGCGAGCAGGTAGCCCGCGACCAGCGGCCAGCCCCAGGCGAGGATGAGAGGATTGATCAGGAGTGTGGCCCCGATCACGATCGTCCCGAACAGGAGCTGCGGCCACATGCCGGCGAGCGCCACGCCAAGCGGCAGACCATAGGCGTCGCGCGCCTGCCCGTTCCAGGCGATCGAGCGGCCGAACAGCAGGCCGATCATGAAGACGGTGACGCGCAGCGTCGACACGGCGCCGACGAGGAACGAGAACAGCAGTTCGACCAGGGCACCGAGCGCGAAGCGTGGGCGGCCGCCATAACGCGCGGCTTGCCCGGACGCGACGAGCGTCTCCACGAAGCCGGCGAGCTTCGGCGACAGATACATCAGCATGAAGACGAGATACGTCGTGACCGCCAGCCCGGTCGGAAACGCGTCGGACGTCACCACCAGCCCCTGACCGACGACCGCGCGCCACTCGAGGGCGGCGAACGGAACCAGTGCGATGAACAGCGTCCATGCCGGCGTGCCGAGGAACATCAGGATCGCCCAGGCGAGCTGGAAGCGGCTCATCGGCAGCAGGCCC
>CAZVMY010000341.1:0-3758 GCA_964628955.1 uncultured Methylocystis sp. | reverse complement strand
GCCGCACCCGGTGCTGAAGCATGCGTCACGGGCGCTGATCGCGCTGTTCCGCACCGTGCCGGATCTCGTCTGGGCGCTGCTCTTCGTCATCGCCGTTGGCCTTGGCCCGGCCGCGGGCGTCATGGCCATCATGGTGGACAAGATCGGGTTTGCCGGACGGTTCTTCGCCGAGGCGATGGAAGAGGCGGACAAGGGGCCTCAGGAGGCGCTGGCTGCGCTCGGCGCCACGCGCCTCGGCCTCATCTTCTCTTCGGTCGTGCCGCAGGCACTTCCCTCCTTCGTGGCGACCTCGCTGTTCAGCCTGGAGAAAGCCGTGCGGGGCTCCGTGATCCTCGGGCTGGTCGGCGCCGGAGGGATCGGCGTTGAACTGAAGGTCGCGTTCGATCTGTTTGACTACGACACGGCCGCAACGATCATCATTGCCGTGTTCCTCCTGGTCCTGATGGTCGAGCAGGGATCGAACGCGATCCGTCGACGCATCATCTGACCGGTCTCTCGCTCCCAACGGCGGTGATCGGCTTTCGCACCCGTCGGCTCTCGTCGTTCAGTGGCTGGCCAGATAGCGGCGCTGCTCGGAGATCGCGCGCCTCACCTGCTCGAACGCGATGAAGAAGGCGATCAGCAGCGTCGAATCGATCCGGCTCTCGGCGGCGTCGCCGATGGTTTCGGCGAAGATCGAATCCGCGCGCGCTTCGAGTGCATCGAGGCTCTCCTCGTTCTCCGCGTCGCGGGCTTCGCCCACGAGTCCCTGGAGGCCCCTGAGCAGGCCCGTCGCGTGCCCGCGCGCCCTGGCGTTGCGCAGGCTGAAGAACGCGGCCAGGAACGAGCCGCCGAGGCCCAGCCCCATGACGCCGAGGTAAAGCCAGTCGCCGTAGCGTTCCAGGAACGTGTAGACCTCGCCGTCGATGTAAGCGACGGTCCCGGAGTGGATGGGAACCGCCGCGCTCTTGTCGTTCTCCGGCGCCTCGATCCGGCTCGCGAGTGGCGCGTCGGCCGCGATCCGCGCCTTGGCGTTGAGCAGGACCCGGGTGAAGTCAGCGATCTGGTCCTCGCCCAGGCTGCGCCGGGCGACGAGCCGATGTGCCACCGCAATGGTGTCCACGTCGTCGGCCGGGCGGGGCGGGGCGCCGCCGAAGATGCCCCGGACCAGCGTTGCGCTTTCGATCAGCGGCCAGCGCTGGGCGATCGCCTCGGCTTCGTCCAGCGGCAGGATTCGGGCAGGCCCGCCGCCGATCTCGTCGACCATCGACAGCGCATCGGCCACGGCCCGTTCCGTCGGCGGTCCGACGACCATGACCACGTCAACCTTGCGCGCGGCGAACAGCACCTTGAGGTCCTGCAGTCTGGTGACCTCGCTCTGAACCGTCGCCGGGTCGACGCCGGTCTGCGTCAGGATGATGTTCAGCAGTCCGGCGTTGCCGGGGTTCTCCCGGACGAACGCCACGGTGCGGCCGGCGAGATCGGGCACCGACCTGACGGGACCGTTGGCCGGGGCGAGCAGGAGCACGAGATCGCGCCGGACGATTGCTACCGTGCCGCCCTGGTTCGGGAAGGCGACGTCGGTGCGCACGACGGCGAGGTCTGCCCGGTCTGCATCGAGCGCGGCGGCACTCTCGCGGGATCCCTCGGTGAGAACGAGTTTCAAGCGGAACGGCTCGCGCTCGCGCGCCAGAACCTCCTTGGCCGCGACCATGACGCGCACGTTCTCGTTCGCGAGCGGGCCGACGGCGACGCGAAAGGTTGTCGGAAGCGTCGCGACATAGACGGCAAGCGCCGAAACCCCGATCAGGGCGAAGATGGCGGCCAGGACGGACAGGGCGGAGAAGCGCATCGTCGCGGGAGTACCTGCTCGGCGAGGATCACGCGATGTCGTCGCACCCCTTCGATGAAAATAGGTCGTTCCCGCCGTTCCTTGCAAGGAACGGCGGGACGGCCGTGCCGTCAGTTCGAGCGGCGCGTCAGCGAGATCGCATACGCCGGCGAGCGGATCTCGAACATGGTATCGCCTGGCTGGCCGGAGAACCCGTCCGGCACGTTCACGGGATCAAACGTGAAGGCGTCGCAGGTCGCGTCGGGCGCGATCGCAGCGATCGCGATGGTGCCGAGCTTGGTCGTCTTGCGGCCCTCCTCGTTCGGCCAGACCTGGGTGATATCTATACCCGGATCGCCGGCCTCGGTCGGCACGGCCACGAGATCGAACCGGATCGGACCGGCGGCGAGGCGTGTCTTCAGGTCGTCGGCGTAGAAATTATCCGGCTTCGCCTTCAACTCGTCCTCGCTCAGCCCGACCTCGCCGGCTGCCGGAATGGTCTTGAGCTTCGCGATCGTCGACTTGCCGGCCGCGTTCGTGAAGACGAAGCCATGCACGCCCCAGTAGTTAACGGTAGCGAAGCTCGCCGGAACGGGACGGGCGTTCAGCCAGGCCGCCTGTCGGAGAACTTCCGGATTGGCGTCGGTGAAGGCCTTGATCTTCGCCGGATCGGCGGGCGTTCCGCCGGGACCGGGCATCCGGGCCTTGAAACCCTCGAACATCTGCTCGGCCGACTTCACACCGAAGACCGGGGCCGAGATCAGGACGAGATCGGTGTTGGAACCGCCGCCGAGATCGAAGCGGAGCGAGAACCCGCGGGTTACCGGTTTCGTCTTGTCGGAAATGCGCGGGTTGCCGCCGCCCATCGAGAACCGCCCGATCACGTCGACCGGCCGGTTGAAATGCCCGGCCTTGGACAGCGCCGCCGCATCGGGCGTCGGCGTGAACTGACCGGTGAGGCAGACACCCTTCGCGCCGCTCAGGCGCAATTTCGTGCCGGCCGGCGCGAAGCTCGCCTGCGCCTCGACCAGCTGGTCGATCGCCACCTCCGCCGAAGCCGCAGCGAACGGAACCGCCGCCGCCCGCGCCAGGCCCAACACACCTCTACCCATCAACGAGAACGATCTTGAGAACGACATGGACCCCTCCTTCGTCGCGCGGAACCGCGCGCCCCGAATCGATACCCGCCAAATGCGACCGCGGATGCAGTCATTCGGCGGAATTGGCAGACTGCACAGGAAACCTCGATCACGTGGTCAGGTGCCGGTCTTGCGCCGCCGCATGGCGAGCGTCCGGAGCCGGAGCGCGTTCAGCTTGATGAAGCCTGCCGCGTCCCGGTGATCATAGGCGACGGCACCTTCCTCGAACGTCACGAGGTCCTGGTCGTAGAGCGAGAAGGCGCTCTCGCGGCCGATGATCGAGACGTTGCCCTTGTAGAGCTTGACCCGCACGCGACCGGTCACGAACTCCTGGCTCTTGTCGATCAGCGCCTGGAGCATCTCACGTTCGGGCGTGAACCAGAACCCGTAATAGACGAGTTCGGCATAGCGCGGCATGAGCTGGTCCTTGAGATGCGCGGCCTCGCGGTCGAGCGTGATCGATTCGATTCCGCGATGCGCGGCGATGAGAATGGTGCCGCCCGGCGTCTCGTAGATGCCGCGGCTCTTCATGCCGACGAAACGGTTCTCGACGAGATCGAGCCGGCCGATGCCGTTCGCCTTGCCGAGTGCGTTGAGGCGGGTCAGCAGCGTCGCGGGCGACAGCCGCTCGCCGTCGATCGCGACCGGGTCACCCTTCTCGAAATCGACCGTGATCACCGTCGCCTTGTCCGGGGCCGTCTCCGGATCGATCGTCCGCTGGTAGACGATCTCCGGCGCCTCCAGGGCCGGATCCTCCAGCACTTTGCCTTCTGAAGACGAGTGCAGCAGATTGGCATCGACCGAGAACG
>CAZVMY010000340.1:0-3768 GCA_964628955.1 uncultured Methylocystis sp. | reverse complement strand
AGAAACCAAAGAAAGAAGAGGAGGTTGATGAGGTGCTCGACTTGGATGATATCCTCCCCCGCCCCGCGAGGGGGCGGGAGGCGGCCTGCAGCGCGGCTTTTGCTGCCGACGGGGCGGGAAGCGGCTGGCGAGGGCGCTCTACCCGCCGCCCCAGCCGGCGAGGACGCCGTCGATCCAGCCGCGCTGCGGCGCCACGCGCACAGCCTGCGCCAGCCGGCCGCAGCGCGTGCCCTGCACGTTCTCGGCCGCGTAGACTACGCCGATCACGGTCGGCGCGGCCGAGGCGTCGGCCAGCACCGGACCGCCTGAATCGCCCTTGCAGACGTTGAGCGTGCCGCTGTCGGCGGCCAACCTGAGGAAGCGCGGGTAATGGCGCGGCACCACGGTGACGGTGGCGCGGCGGAGCGTTCCGGCGCTCTTCTCGTCGCCGTCGCTCGCAAGGCCGAAGCCGGCGATGGTGCGTTCCATGCCGACGTCGTGTGCCTTGCCGCCGTCGTCGAGCCGCACGGCCCGGAAGCGCGCCGGCAGCGGCTCGGCGAGGCGCACCAGCGCCAGATCGACCGAGACGCGGGCGTTGCGCGAGAAGCCGGGGTGGATGCGCACCGAGCGCACCGCCTGCAGCACCGGCGTGCCGTTCTCGATATAGGCGACGGCATGTTCCTTCGACGCCGCCACGCAGTGGCCGGCCGTCAGGATCGTCCGGGGGCCGATCACGGTGCCGGTGCAGACGCTGCCGCGCGAGCCGAGCACCATCACCGTGCGCGCCTCGAGCTCGGCGCCGCCCTGCCAGGCGATCGACCCGCCGAGCGCCAGGGCCGGAGCTGCGCCGACGAGGCAGCCGACGGCCAGCACCGCAACGCTCGTGGTTCGCCGCACGCGGCTGTGGATGCTTCTCAACGTCACGATCCTCATCCGACCCGTACGCGCCGGGCGCGCGGACCTTTGCCTGCTCCTGCCGCTGGAGGCAACCGATGTCGCTCCGCCTGCTCACGCCGCCGGCCGTCGAGCCTTTGACGCTCGCCGAGGCGAAATCATGGCTCCGGCTGGAGACGACCGACGAGGATGCGACGGTCGCGGCGCTGATCCCGGCCGCGCGCCAGGCGGTCGAGGCGGCGTCGGGCCGCAGGCTGATCAGCCAAGGCTGGCGGATCACCCTCGATGCCTGGCCCGAGACCACGGTGGTGCGCCTGCCGCTCGCGCCGCTTGCGGCCGTGACGGTGGTGCGCGTTCTCGCCGCAGACGGCACAGCGACCGTGCTGGCGACATCGGCGTATGGCGCCGATCTGGCCGGATCGCCGCCGCGCCTGCTGCTGCTCGCGCCGCCTCCGCCGCCGGGACGGATCGCCGCCGGTATCGAGATCGACGTGACGGCCGGCTACGGCCCCCTCGCGACCGACGTGCCGGCGCCGCTGCGTCAGGCGGTGCGGCTGCTCATCGGCCACTGGTTCGAGGCCCGTGGCGACCGGGCGAACCGGCCGATCCCCGCCGACATGCAGGCGCTCGTCGCGCCGTTCCGGCCGGGCCGGCTCTGAACCACTCCCGACGAGAGCGAAAGGACCCGTCCATGACCGTGCAGCGCGGCCGCGAACTCGTCGTTTCCATCGATGACGGCAGCGGCAGTTTCCTCGCCCTCGCGGGACTAGCCGCCCGCGAACTCGGTTTCGCGACGATGCCCGTCGATGGCACCAGCCTGTCGAGCGCCGGCCACTGGCGTCAGCTCGTACCGGGCGCCGCCGCCCGGCGGGCGCGGCTCCTGCTCGACGGCGTGTTTTCGGACCAGCCGGCAGACCTGCTGCTCCGCCAGTCCTTCGTCGACGGCACGGCGCGGCTCTGGCGCGTGCTGCTGCCCGGCTTCGCCCGCGTCGAGGCACCGTTCGTCGTGACGGCACTCGCCTATCGCGGCGGCGCGGACGGCCGCGTCACCTACGAGCTCACCGCCGAGAGCGCCGGGTTCGTCTCCTTCACCGCGATCTGAGACGACAGGAGCCAGCCGATGCCGGCCGCCTTCCATGACATCCGCTTCCCGCTCGACGTGGCCGAGGGCGCCCGTGGCGGCCCGGAGCGGTTGACCGACGTGGTCGCAATGGCGTCCGGCCGCGAGGAGCGCAACGCCCGCTGGGCCCATGCCCGCCGCCGCTTCGACGCCGGGCGCGGCGTGCGCACCCTGGCGCAACTGGCCGACGTGGTGGCGTTCTTCGAGGAGCGGCGTGGCCGGCTCTACGGCTTCCGCTTCCGCGATCCGCTCGACTGGACGTCGGGCGTCGCCGGCGCGGCGCCCGTGGCGACACAGCAATTGCTGGGCACCGGCGACGGCGCGCGCGCGGCGTTCCAGCTCGCCAAGACCTATGGCGGCGGCTTCGCGCCCTACGTCCGGCCGATCCGCAAGCCGGTCGCCGGCAGCGTGGTCGTCGCGGTCGACGGCGTCGCGAAGCTCGCGGGCGTCGATTTCGACGTCGATGCCGCGACCGGGCTGGTCACCTTCCGCGCCGGGCGCATCCCGCCCGCCGGCAAGGCGGTCACGGCCGGCTTCCAGTTCGACGTGCCCGTCCGCTTCGACACGGACCGGATCGAGATCGATTTCACGGTCTTCGAAGCCGGCCAGATCCCGCTGATCCCGCTGATCGAGATCGTGCCCTGAACGCGAGGACATCACCATGCGCACGCTCGATCCGGCGCTCGCCGCCCGTTTCGCGACCGGCGCGACCACGTTCTGCCGCTGCTGGCGGCTGACGCGGCGTGACGGTCGGGCGTTCGGTTTCACCGACCATGACGAGGAGATCGTCTTCGGCGACGTCACCTTCGCCGCCAGGAGTGGATTGGACGGCCCGGAGGCCGAAGCCGCGCTCGGCCATTACGCCAGCGAGGCCGACGTCACGGGCGCGCTGACGGCCGAAGCGATCACGGAGACCGATGTGGCCGCCGGCCTCTGGGACATGGCCGCCGTCGAGGTCTGGCTGGTCGACTGGAGCGATCCGGCCCTTCGCCTGCTGCTCGACGCCGGGACGCTGCGCGCGCTCGAGCGGGGCGAATTCGGCTTCCGGGCGACGCTAGCCGGCATCGGCGCGCTGTTCGAGGAGCCGAAGGGCAGGCTTTACCAGGCGCGCTGTTCTGCCGATCTCGGCGATCCGCGCTGCGGCGTCGATCTCGCGCTCGCCGCGAACGGCGGCGCCGGCACGGTGCTGCGCACCGACGGGCGGCTGACGGTCGAGACGGCGGGTTTCGCTGATTTTCCCGCCGACGCCTTCACCGGCGGCACGCTCCGCTGGAACACGGGCGCCAATGCCGGGACCGCGGTCGAGATCAGGAGCGACGGCCGCGCGGGCGACGGCGCACGGGTTCTCGCGCTCTGGCAGGCCGCCGCCCGGCCGATCGCGGCGGGCGATGCCTTCACGTGTCACGCGCAGTATCAAATGACAGCAGCGGGGGACGTGGGATTAAGCGGGAATAAGCGGGATATGCCGGGAAACGATAGCAAATATAATGGCTTAAAAAGGTTTGGCAATCGGAACCGGAGAAAGCAGCGCGCAGGATCAAATGGCAGAGAGATCGCCTCTGACGCGTGACGGCAACCACAAATCAATGAGTTAGGCGTAGAACAGGGAAAAAAAACGTACCTACAGCCGGAGTTTCCTAGTTCGCAGAATTCATATTGAAAACAATAGGCTAGGGCTGTTTGCCTCTAAAACGCCACGGATCGAAGTGGGTACGATTAATCGATCAGCGCCCACGCGACGCAGCGTTCGACGTCACCGACCTCGCTCATGGCCG
>CAZVMY010000339.1:0-3807 GCA_964628955.1 uncultured Methylocystis sp. | reverse complement strand
GATCTGGCGGCCGATCGGCATGACCGGATTGAGCGAGGTCATCGGCTCCTGAAAGATCATCGCCATGGACCGGCCCCGGAGTGCCGCGATCTCGCGATCCGGCCTGCCGAGCAGCGATCGACCCGCGAGACGGACGGCGCCGGTGCAGCGCGCCCCGTCGGGCAGCAGGCCCATCACGGCCAGCGCGGTCATCGACTTGCCGCTGCCGCTCTCGCCGACGATGCCCAGCGCGCCACCCGCCTCCAGCTGCAGCGAGACGCCGTCGAGCACGCGCACCCATCCGCCGCCACCGGGCAGATCGACGGTCAGCGCCTCGATCTCCAGAAGCGGCGTCAACGGCCGGCGAGCCTCGGATCGAGCTGGTCCCGCAGGCCGTCCCCCAGCAGATTCAGGCCCAGCACGGTGAGCGAGATCGCCAGGCCGGGGAACACGACCAGATGCGGCGCGAGATAGACCATGGTCTGCGCCTCCGCGAGCATGCGACCCCAGGAGGGTGCCGGCGGCCGCGTCCCGAGGCCGACGTAGGACAAGCCTGCTTCGGCCAGGATCGCCAGCGCGAACTGGATCGTGCACTGGACGATGAGCACGCCGGCGACGTTGGGCAAGACGTGATCCAGCGAGATCGCGAACGGCGTCCGGCCACAGGCCCGCGCCGCCAGCACGAAGTCCTTCCGCCAGACGACCATCGCGGCGCCGCGCGTCAACCGCGCGAAGACCGGGACGTTGAAGATGCCGATCGCCACGATCGCATTCACCGCACCCGGCCCGTACACGGCCGTGATCAGTACCGCCGACAGCAGCGCCGGGAAGGCGAACGCGAAGTCGTTCGCCCGCATGATCACCTCGTCCGTCCAGCCACCACGCGAAGCGGCGAGGAGACCGAGCGGCACGCCGATACCCATGCCGATGCCCACCGCGACCAGCGCCACCAGCACCGAATTGTGCGTCCCGGCCATGATCATCGAGAGGATGTCGCGTCCGAAATGATCAGTCCCGAACCAGTGCGTGGCCGACGGCGGCCGCAGGCGCTGACCGACCACGATCTCGGTCGGCGAATACGGCGTCCAGACGAGAGCGATCACCGCGACGACGACGAAGGCGAGGCTCACGGCCCCGCCGATCAGCAGGCTCGGCGATATGCGGACCGAACCGCGCGGAGCCGGCAGAGCGACATGCAGCGGCACGCTCGTCGGCAGGTCAACCATGGCTGGCACGCCTGAGCCGCGGGTCGATTGCGAGATAGGCGAGATCGACGAGGAAGTTGACGACGACCACCGTCGCGACCAGCAGCATGACCAGCGCCTGTACGGTCACGAGATCGCGCTGGCCGATGGCCTGAAAGAGCAGCCGTCCGAGCCCGGGGAGATTGCACACGTTCTCGATGATGATGGTGCCTGCGATCAGGAACGAGAACTGGAGCCCGACGATGGTGACGACCGGGATCAGCGCGTTGCGGACGCCGTGGCGAAGCAGCGCCTGGCCGCGGGTGAGCCCCTTGGCGCGCGCCGTGCGCATGTGATCCTCGCCGATCACCTCGATGACGCTGGAGCGGGTCACCCGGGCGAGGATCGCCGCCTGGGGCAGGGCGAGCGCCACCGCGGGCAGAACGAGCGCCCGGAACGCCGGGCCGGCCCCGCCCTCCCAGCCGGGGAAGCCGCCGGCCGGCAGCCATTTGAGGTTGAGGGCGAACAGGATGATCAGAAGCAGCGCGAACCAGAAGTTCGGGATCGAGATGCCGAGCTGGGCCGCGAGCGATACGCCGACGTCGACGGCGGTGCCGCGCCGGTGGGCCGCGAGGATGCCGACCGGCACGGCGATCAGGGTCGAGAGCGCCAGCGCCATGAGAGCGAGCGGCAGGCTCACGCCGATACGGTCGAGGATCAGGCTCGCGACCGGGACGGAATAGGTATAGCTCCGGCCGAAATCTCCCGTGACGAAGGCGCCTGCCCAGACGATCCATCGTTCGATCAGCGGTCGATCGAGGCCGAGCTGCGACCGGAGCGCGCGCAGGCTGTCCTCCTGCGCCCCGGTGCCGAGGATGACGGCAGCGGGATCGCCCGGCAGGACGTTCAGGATCAGAAACACCGCGACGGAGGCGAAACAGAGGGTCGCCACGAGCATGGCGGCGCGTCGTCCGACGGCACCGATCATCGGATCACGAGGGAGGCCGGCCGGCCGATCGCGAGACGCATGCTTCACAACAGCACGAAAACGCGCGGCCCGGAAGCGCCTGCGGCCTTTCCGGTTGCCGCCGCCCGCGAACGGCGAATGCCGGCCAACGGGCCGGCATCCTCACGTGTTCAAAGCCTTGCCTTCGGCGAGGCGTCCCGATCATTTCACGGGTGGGACCGCGAGTTCGGGATAATCCTTCACCATGCTGACCCCGAGGAGCGGCTTGGCCGCGCCCTGATGGCAGGTCGCGCAGTTCACCTTCGCCACGTCCCCGGACGGGCCGAGCCGATGCGGCGGGAAAGTTCCGGCCAGCGGATTGACGTAGGTCTGGTTCACGTCCCGAACCATCCGGATCGCGTACCACGACAGCGCCCGCTGCGGCCGGCTCTGCTCCCAGTCGGTGAAGGAGCGGCTGTTGTGGCAGAACGTGCAGTTGACGCCCAACGACTTCGACATGTGCATCATCAGCGAATAGGTCGCCTCGGTGCCCTGCGTCGTGTTCACATGCCCTTCCGGCAGCGCAGTCGGGGCCGCGATCCGGATCTGGCCGGCGCGTTCCAGCAACGGCGTGAACGGATCATAGGGAAGGGAGGCCAGCCCGACCGCTTCCAGCGAGGCGGTCTGGCCGCCACGCTCACCGGGCAGGGCGCGTGCGCCGGCCTGCACCGCGTTGAACCAGATGTTAGCCGGAATCGGCTGCCCGCGATGGCAGGTGTGGCAGGTGACGCCGGTCTCGACGACGTGGCTCTTCCACTGCGTGTTGATGGCCTGCGTCATCTGCAGCATCTTACGGGCGACGATCTTGGTGTAGACCGAATCCTCCGCGAGATTGTTGAGGTTGTGGCAATAGGCGCAGCCCCGGTTCGGCTCGCCGTTGTCCGGCGAGACCCACTCGGTGATCGCAGTCATCAGCCGGATGAACTGGTTCTCGTCCAGATCACCCAGTACCTGCACGTTCTGATAGGCTTCGCGGGCCTTGCGGCCGGCGTTGTCGACCTTGTCGATCGGCGGCGGCGCGACGTTCTGGAGCGCCACGGCGTCGACGATGCGCGGGTTGTTGACCTGCGCCATCGCCGTGCCGCGGTAGCCCGTCTGCTCGGCCTCGACCGGCGGCCGTTCGCAGCCGCCGAGGATGACCGCCAGCCCGAGAGCCGCGGCGGCGAAGGAGGTTCGGACCAGCGGGTTCATCGCGTCACCTCGAAAGCGTTGCCGGATCGACCACGGCCGGACCGGTCGCGGGATAGCTCGGGGCCAGGCCGTGTTCGACACCCCAGAGGTACCAGTTGTCGACGACCGTGCCCGTGAGCAGGATGCCGATTCCCCCGGTCAGCGGACACAGGACCGCGAACCACCACGCCCAACGATGGATCGACTCCGCTGTCGCATTGAAGCCCATCGTCCAGCGCCAGAACAGCGCACCCCGCTCGAAGGCCGTTCCGCGATCCACGATCTGCTCGATCTCGCGCTCGGCGCCGTAGCGCGTCGTCGCGAGGATCGTGGCGCCGTGCATCGCGAACAGGAGCGTCGACCCGTACAGGAAGACGATCGAGAGCATGTGGAACGGGTTGTAGAAGAGGTTGCCGTAGCGGATCGAGAACGCCGCGGTCCAGTCGAGGTGCGGGAAGATGCCGAAGG
>CAZVMY010000338.1:0-3821 GCA_964628955.1 uncultured Methylocystis sp. | reverse complement strand
GACATGCCGATGCCGCCGATGCCGACGAAATGGATGGCGCCCAGTTCGGGAGGAAGCTTCATGAGGGAGACTCCGGAGGCGGCGGAACCGCGCCTCAAACCTTGATCTTGGCGACCTCGAACACGAGATCGGCGAGCTTGCCGGCTGCGTCGGGCACGCCCAGCGCCTTGGCAGCCTTCGCCTGCTCCATCAAGGGCTCGGGATCCGCGAGCCGGGCGATGATCTCCTTCGCGATCGCCTCCGGCGTGAAATCCTTCTGGCGGACGATCCTGGCCGCGCCGCCCTCCGCGAGGATGTCGGCATTCGCGGCCTGATCCTGGTCGAGGCTGCCGGGCAAGGGCACGAGGATCGACGGTCGGCCGATGACGGCGAGTTCCGCCACCGTCGAGGCACCGGAGCGCGAGATGATGAGATGGCTCTCGGCGATGCGCTTCGGCAGATCCTTGAAGAAGTTGTTGACCTCGTTGTCGAGGCCCATCTTGGCATAGTCGGACTTGACCTTGAGCAGGTCCTCCTCCCGCGCCTGCTGCACGATGTGCAGACGCTTGCGAAGCTCGGCCGGCACGCGTTCCATGGCGAGCGGCATCACGTCGCTGAAAATCTTGGCGCCCTGGCTGCCGCCGAAGATGCACAGGCGCAGCTTGCCGCCCTTCAGCGCAGGCGGCATCTCCATGCGCGCCGCCACGAGCACGCTGTCGCGCACGGGATTGCCGACGTGGTCGTAATCGTCGTCGATGTCGAAGCCGGTTGCGACCGCCGAGACGCGGCCCGAAAGGAACCGGTTGGCGCGCCCCATCACCGCGTTCTGTTCGTGGATGATGGAGGGCACGCGCACCAGCGTGGCCGCGAACAGCGGTGGGACACTCGGATAGCCGCCGAAGCCGACGACGGCGCGCGGACGCACCTCCTTGAGCAGGCGTCGGCATTCCCAGACGCCGCGCAGGAGCGCGAGGCCACCGGAAAGCTTCTCGCCCACGGACCGGCCGGTCACGGTGCCGGAGCTGATCTCGTGCACGGCGTCGGCCGGAAACGTGTCGGCATAGTCCATGCCGCGCGCGTCGGTCGCGAGTTCGACCGAGCAGCCGCGCCGACCGAGTTCCCGCGCCAGAGCCTCGGCCGGGAAGAGATGGCCACCCGTGCCGCCGGCCGCCAGCAGGACGGTCGGTCCCCGCGGCCGGTCGTCGTCTTCGTCGTCGGCAGGAGTGTCGGCGGCCATGTCAGGCTCCGGCCGGGGCGAGCGCGCCGCCCGGATCGCGCGACGGCGGCGTCAGCACCTCCGTTCGAGGCCGTCGTCGGGTCACGGCCACGAGGAAGCCCATCCCCAGCGCCAGGCTGATCAGCGACGATCCGCCGTAGCTGACGAACGGCAGCGTCATGCCCTTGGGCGGCATGAGATGCAGGTTGACGGCCATGTTGATACAGGATTGCAGCCCGAACAGCATGGCGAGGCCGGCGGCCGCCAGCCGGCAGAACGGATCCTCGTTGCGGCCGGCGAGGATGAGCGCGCGCAGCGTGATGAGCATGAAGAGGCCCGCCAGCAGGAGGCAGACCACGATGCCGAACTCTTCCGCGGTCACCGCGAAGATGAAGTCGGTGTGACTGTCGGGCAGGATGCGCTTGACGGTGCCCTCGCCCGGTCCCTTCCCGAGCCAGCCTCCGGCCTGAAAGCTTTCCAGCGCCGTATCGACCTGGAAACTGTCCTGGCTGCCCTTGTCGTGCAGAAAGCGGTCGAAGCGCGCGGTGACGTGCGGCACGAACCGGTAGGCGAGATAGATGCCCCCAAGCCCGATGCCGCCGAGCCCGATCACCCACATCATGTGCAGCCCGGCGAGGAAGAAGAGACCGCTCCAGACCGCGGCGATCAGCATGGTCTGCCCGATGTCCGGCTGCAGCACGAGCGGTACGACGGTCGCAGGCAGCAGCAGGATGGCGAGGACATTGCCGGGCATGTCGGCCCGCCGCGCGCCTTCAGCGAAGGCCCAGGCCGCTACGACCACGAAGGCCGGCTTGACGAACTCTGACGGCTGGATGCTCCCCAGCGGGCCCAGCGTGATCCAGCGCCGCGCGCCCTTCACCTCGGCACCGAACAGCAGCGTCGCCAAGACCAACGCCATGCCGACCACGAAGACCAGCAATGCGAGCCGCCGCACGTAGCGCGGACTGAGGAACGAGGCCACCAGCAGCACGATGCAGGTCGGCACCAGATAGAGAGCCTGCCGGTTGACGAAGTGGAAGGTCGAGAGGCCGAGCCGTTCCGCCACGGGCGGGCTGGCCGCAAGCCCGAACACGATGCCGCAGACCATCAGCGCCGCGATCGACGCGAGCAGGGTCCGGTCCACCGTCCAGAGCCATTCGCCGAAGATCGTGCGTTCCGCGCGGGAAACCATCAGGGCGTTCCTTTCGCTGGCGGCTCGAAGCCGGGCAAGGCGGCGACGAGCGCGCGGAACCGGTCACCGCGCTCCTCGAAGTTCCTGAACTGGTCGTAGCTGGCGCAGGCCGGCGAGAGCAGGACCATGCTGCCCGGCGGCGCTTCCGTCGCCGCCGCGGTCACGGCAGCATCGAGCGTGCCGCAGCGCGCGAAAGCAGCGCGGCCTGCGAGCGTCGCTGCGAAGGCCTCGCTGGCCGCGCCGATCAGATAGGCTTTCGCGACGTTGTCGAAGAACGGCGCGAGTGAATCGATCCCGCCGTCCTTCGGCTTGCCGCCGGCAATCCAGCGGATATCCCGACCGCCGGCAAGCGCTCCGCGGGTCGAGTCGGCATTGGTCGCCTTGGAATCGTTGACGAAGGTAACACCCGCCACGCGACCGACGACCTCCATGCGATGCGGCAGCCCCGGATAGCTCGCGAGCGCCGCCGCGATGGTCGGCCCGGAAACGCCCAGATGGCGCGCGACCGCGGCGGCGGCGGCGGCGTTCTGCGCGTTGTGGGCGCCGCGCAGTGCGTCGGCTTGCGCGAGATCGGGGGCGTTCGCGGCCGTTACCGTTTCGAGACCATGGCCTGAGGCGGCACGGCGGTCGGCGATCGCACGCGTCCAGTCGTCGTCGGTCGCGATCACCGCATGGCCGGATGCGCGCACGAGGCGCTCCTTGATCGCGGCATAGGCTTCCATCGTGCCGTGCCGGTCGAGATGATCGGGCGTGACGTTGAGCAGCACGCCGACCGAGGGAGCCAGCGACGGCGTGAGATCGATCTGGAACGACGACACCTCGAGCACGTGCACGCGCTCGACCGCGGGCGGCGGAAGCGCGAGCACCGCCGTGCCGATGTTGCCGCCCATCGCGACGTCGCGACCGGCGGTGGTCAGCAGATGCGCGATCAGCGCCGTCGTCGTGGACTTGCCGTTGGTCCCCGTGATCGCGATCAGCGGCGCGTCCGGCGCGAGCCGCGCCCGTTCCCGGCAGAACAGTTCGACGTCGCCGATCACCTCGATGCCGGCCGCACCAGCGCGAACCACGCTCCAGTGCGGCGCCGGATGCGTGAGCGGTACGCCGGGTGCCAACACCAGCGATGCGAAGCCGGACCAATCGGCCGCCGCGAGATCGACGAGCGGCACGCCGGCTGCGCCGGCCGTCTCGCGCGCCGAAGACGAGTCGTCCCACGCCGCGACCCGCGCGCCACCCGCGATCAGTGCCAGCGCCGTCGCCAGCCCGGAACCGCCGAGGCCGAACAAGGCGATCCGCCGTCCGTTCGCGTGGGTGACGGGCGTCATCCGCTCACCTCAGCTTCAGGGTCGAGAGCCCGACCAGGGCGAGCACGACCGCGATGATCCAGAAGCGGATCACGACCTGCGGTTCGGTCCAGCCCTGCTTCTCGAAGTGATG
>CAZVMY010000337.1:354-3824 GCA_964628955.1 uncultured Methylocystis sp. | reverse complement strand
GTCGTAGAAGCGTTCGCCGAGCAGCGACATAGGGTCGAGCAGCTCGGCGCACCAGCCGATACCCTTCCAGAAGAACTGGTTGTTCCCGAACGTGTCCTGCACCGAATAGTTGACCACGGTCATCAGCGGCAGAATTGCGTTGAACGCGACCAGCGCGAAGACTGGCAGCACGAGGAACCACGCCCGATTGTCGAAGACCTTGGTCATGCGACGGCATCCTCACGGGCCGGCAGCACGAGCCGGCTATCGGCATAGACGTTCGTGCGGCGGGGATCGATGACGATCGAGGCCTCGTCGCCGTCGGGGCTGACGTCATCCGGTGCCGTGACCGCCAGTCGCGTATCGGCGAAGTCGACGCGCGCGATCCGCGTCCGTCCGAGATCCTCGATGCGCCGGACCTGCACGGGAAGGCCAACGCCCTTCGGTGCAAGACGGACGTGGTCCGGCCGGACGCCGAGCTGGATCGTGCGATCGGCGGGCATGTCGCCGTACACCGCTGCCAGCCGTACGAGATGACCCGCGGCAGTCGCCCGGTCCCGCTCGATCGTGCAGCGGATCAGGTTCATCCCTGGCGAGCCGATGAAGTGGCCGACGAAGGTATGCGCCGGACGGTCGAACAGCTCATGCGGCGCCCCGGCCTGGAGGATCGTGCCGTCGAGCATCACCACCACCTCGTCGGCGAAGGTCATCGCCTCGGTCTGGTCATGCGTGACGTAGATCATCGTCACGTCGAGCTGCCGGTGCAGCGCCTTCAGCTTCGAGCGCAGTTCCCACTTGAGATGCGGGTCGATGACGGTCAGCGGCTCGTCGAACAGTACGGCTGCGACGTCCGGGCGGACGAGACCGCGCCCGAGCGAGATTTTCTGCTTCGCGTCCGCCGTCAGCCCGCGCGCCTTGCGCTGCAGATGGCGCGACAGATCGAGCAGGTCGGCGATCTCGTGGACCCGGCGCCCGACGGAGGCTTCGTCGACGCCGCGGTTACGCAGGGGGAACGCGAGATTCTCGCCGACGGTCATCGTGTCGTAGACGACCGGGAACTGGAACACCTGCGCGATGTTGCGCGCTTCGGTCGCCAGTCCCGTGACGTCCCGGTCGCCGAAGAGCACGCGGCCGCGCGTCGGCCGGACCAGCCCCGACATCAGATTGAGCATGGAGGTCTTTCCGCAGCCCGAAGGCCCCAGCAGCGCATAGGCGCCTCCGTGCCGGAAGGTGAACGTCGTCTCCTTCAGCGCCCAGTCGTCCGGCTTCGCGCTCGGCCGCGCATGGTAGGAATGGGCCAACCGGTCGAGGACGATCGCCGTCATGCTGCCTCCGTCGCGGCCTGGCGCTGCTGCGGCGCGAGCGCGAGTTCGCCGTGCTCGCCGAAGAGGAACAGCCGCGCCGGATCGAGCCAGGCGGTCAGCCTGTCGCCCGGCTGATGCTCGCGGACGCCGGCGGCGAGGGCGACGAAACGATGCCCGCCGGCGTCGAGATGGACGAAACTTTCCGACCCGGTGATTTCCGAGACGATGACGACCGAAGGGACCGCGAGCGCGCCGGGCGGCAGTGGATCGAGCGAGAGGTGATAGGCCCGAAAGCCCAGCGTGTAGAGCCCGTCCGGCAGCGTCTTGAAGCGCCCACCGGCCGGGAGCTGGCCGATCTCTCCCAGCGCCAGCACACCGCCGCTCTTGATCGCCCGCATGGTGTTCAACGGCGGATCGGAAAACACCCGGGCGGTGGTGAGGTCCCGGGGCCGACGATAGACCATCGCCGTCGGGCCATACTGCGTCACACGCCCCTGATGAAGCGTCGCGGTGTTGCCGCCGAGCAGCAGCGCCTCGGCCGCCTCCGTGGTGGCGTAGACGAAGATCGCGCCGAGCCCCTCGAAGATGCGCGGCAGTTCCTCGCGCAGTTCCTCGCGCAGCTTGTAATCGAGATTGGCGAGCGGCTCGTCCATCAGGACGAGATCGGCACGCTTGACTAGCGCTCTCGCGATCGCCGTGCGCTGCTGCTGGCCGCCCGAGAGCTGCGCGGGCGTGCGGTCGAGATAGGGCTCGAGGCGCATCAGCCGCGCGGCTTCCCGGACGCGGCCATCGATCTCGCGGGACGCCACGCCGCCGACGCGCATGGGCGAGGCGATGTTCTCGTAGACGGTCAGCGACGGGTAATTGATGAACTGCTGGTAGACCATGGCGACGTTGCGCTTCTTCACCGGCAGGCTCGTGACGTCGACGCCGTCCATCAGGATGCGTCCCGTCGTCGGCCGGTCCAGCCCGGCCATCAGGCGCATCAGCGTCGTCTTGCCGGCCAGCGTCGCGCCGAGCAGCACGTTCAGCGTGCCGCGCGCGAAGCTGAGCGACACGTCCTCGACGTGGACCTCGCCACCGACCGTGCGCCCGATGCCGTCCAGCGTCAGCCCCGTCACGCCACCGCCTCCGGCTGCGCCATGAAAGCGTCGAGACCTGCGATCTCGTCGGGCATCATCCGCAGACCGAGCTTGGTGCGGCGCCAGACCACGTCCTCGGCCCGTCGACACCACTCGTGCGCCATCAGGTAGCGCACCTCGGCCTCGTAGAGGTCGGCGCCGAAACGCCGGCCGAGCCCCGCCGCATCCCTCACGCCCTCGAGCAGACGCTCGACCCGGGTGCCGTATGCACGGACCAGACGCCTGGCATGTCCTTCCGAGAGGAACGGACGCGCCGCGCGCGTCGACCTGACCAGCGCCGCATAGCCGTCATGCGGGAAGTCGCCGCCGGGCAGCGGGGCGGCATGGGTCCATGCAGCGCCGGCCTTCGGCAGAAAGGGCAACAGCCTTTCGAGAACCGCCTCGGCGAGCTTGCGGTACGTCGTGATCTTGCCGCCGAAGACGTTGAGGGCCGGTGCGCGGTCGTCTTGGCCGCCGTCCAGCGTCAGCACGTAATCGCGCGTCGCTTCCTGCGCCTTGGTCGCACCGTCGTCATAGAGTGGCCGAACCCCGGAATAGGTCCAGACCACGTCCGAAGGCGCGAGCGGCGCGCGGAAATACTCGCTCGCAGCGGCACAGAGATAGGCGATCTCCTCGTCCGACGCCCGCACCGTAGCGGGGTCGCCACGAAAATCGCGATCGGTGGTGCCGATCAGCGTGAACTCGCGCTCGTAGGGGATCGCGAACACGATCCGGCCGTCCGCGTTCTGGAATATGTAGCAGCGCTCGTGGTCGTAGAGCTTGGGGACGACGATATGGCTGCCCTGCACCATCCTGACCTTCTCGGCGGTGTTGGACCGGATGACCCCGGCCAGGACGTCGCCGACCCAGGGACCGGCGGCGTTGACGAGGATGCGCGCGGTCGTCGTGAACGGGCCGGCCGCATCGCCGCGTTCTGCCGTCACCTTCCAGACCGACCCGCTGCGCTCTGCCGCGACCACCCGGCTCCGCGGATGGATCGCCGCCCCGCGCTGCCGGGCGTCCATGGCGTTGACCAGGAAGGTGAGGAGCTCGCCCACGGCCGCGG
>CAZVMY010000337.1:0-344 GCA_964628955.1 uncultured Methylocystis sp. | reverse complement strand
GTCCATGGCGTTGAGCACCACGAGCCGAGTGTCCTCGACCCAGCAATCGGAATACTCGAAGGCGCGGCCGAACACCGGCTTCAGCGGCGCGCCGGCCGGATCGTGTCTGAGGTCCAGCGTCCGCGTTGCCGGCAGGATCTTTCGTCCGCCGAGGTGATCGTAGAGGAACAGACCGAGCCGCAGCAGCCAGGCCGGCCGGAGCCCCGCGTGATGCGGCAGGACGAACCGCAGCGGCCAGACGATGTGCGGCGCCATGCGCAGGATCACCTCACGTTCGATCAGGGCCTCCCGCACCAGCCGGAACTCGTAATGCTCGAGATAGCGCAGGCCGCCGTGAACCAGCT
>CAZVMY010000336.1:0-3827 GCA_964628955.1 uncultured Methylocystis sp. | reverse complement strand
GCTGACGGGCTGATCGTTGACGAAGCCGCGGGTGCGGCCGTCCGCCAGTTGAACCCGACGCAGGATCAGGTCTTCTCCCGCCGCATCCAACCCCGCCGACGCCGCGACGAGGCGCGCCGGATGTCCGGCTGCGACGTCGAAAACGGCCGTGATCTGACCCTGCTGCGCGCCATGGCGAACCAGACCACCGTCGCCGCGGCCACCGAGCGCCAGCGCGAACGCGTCGAGCAGGATCGATTTTCCGGCGCCCGTCTCGCCGGTCAGCACCGTCAGACCGTCGCTCAGGACGACGTCGAGGGCGTCAATCAGGACGATGTCGCGGATCGACAGGCGGGCAAGCATCGGGGTCGCCCCCCGCCGCTCACAAGCCGATGGCGCGGGCGACCGGCTTGAACGCGCGGCTGATCCAGGAGCCTTGGTCCTCGCGCGGCTCCAGCCCGCCGGACTGCAGCAGCTTGTAGGTGTCCTGGTACCACTGGCTGTCCGGGAAGTTATGCCCGAGCACGGCGCCGGCGGTCTGCGCCTCGTTGACGATCCCCAGCGCGAGATAGGCCTCGGCGAGGCGCGCGAGCGCCTCCTCGCTGTGCCTCGTGGTCTGATACTTGACCAGCACCTCGCGGAAGCGGTTCACCGCGCCGGTATAGTTGCGCTTCGTCAGATAGAACCGCCCGACGTCCATCTCTTTGCCGGCCAGCTGATCGCGGGCGACCGCAAGCCGCTGCCGCGCGTCGCTCGCATATTCCGACTGCGGCCATTTGCGCAGAAGCTCGTCCATCGCGAGCATCGCCCGCTCCGAACGGTCCTGATCGCGCGTCACGTCCGGGATCTGGTTGAAATAGGACATGCCGACGATGTATTGCGCATACGCCGCGTCTTTGTCGGACGGATAGAGCTGCGTGAAGCGACGCCCGGCGTTGATCGCCTCGTCGTACTCGCGATTCTCGTAGCGCGCATAGGCGGTCAGGATCAGCGACCGCCGGGACCACGTCGAATAGGGATACTGCTTGTCGAGCTCGGCAAACTTCTTGGTCGCCGCGTCGAAGTTCTTCGCCTCGAGCCGGGCGAGGCCATCGTTGAACAGCAGTTCGGCAGGTTCGTCGGGCGCGATCTCGCTGGTGGTCGTCGACGACCCGAACGGATTGAGCGACGAGAGTGTGGGGAGAGACGACAAGGTCTCGCAGGCGCCCAGCGGCACCACGGCCGCCAGCACCGCGACGCGGCCAAGCAGCCGAAAACGCCGCCTGACCCGCTCGGAAATCGCTCCAGTGTTCAACATGCGCGATCGCTACCTTTTTCGGGCCGAGGACGTTGCCACGCTGCCGTTGAGCACGCAACCCGTCGACGGGCACAGACCCCGCTACGAGCTTTGCCGGACCGCGCTCTGACGCCGCAAATACGGCGAGGCTGTGGCGATCAGCTGCGGTCGGCGGCGAAGGCCGCAGCCGGCGCAAGCACCTCGGCGTGACCCTGATCGCGCCGCGGCCGCTGATCAACCAGCACATAGGCGCTGCGGTCGGCGAACAGAGCCTCCAGCATCATCACGTTGAGCTTGTGACCCGGACAGACGGCGCGATAGCTGCCGAGCAGCGTCGACCCGGCCAACGCCAGATCGCCGATCGCGTCGAGCATCTTGTGCCGGACGAACTCGTCGGGATAGCGCAGTCCCTCGGGATTGATCACCCGATCGTCGCCGATCGCGATCGTGTTATCGAGCGACGCGCCGAGCGCGAGATTGGCTTTCCAGAGCCGTTCGACGTCGCGCATGAACCCGAACGTCCGGGCCCGCGCGAGTTCGCGCCGGAAGGTCACAGGCGTGACGTCGATCACGCGGCGCTGCCGGCCGATCACGCTGCAATCGAAATCGATCTCCACGTCCATGCGGAAACCGCGGTCGTTCGGCCGCAGTTCGGCGAACGAACGCCCGAGCTCGACCCTTACCGGTTTCACGACCTTGACGATCTTCCGCCACGCCCCGAGCGACACGATGCCGACCTGATCGATCGCGTCGACGAAGAACGCCGCGCTGCCGTCGAGGATGGGCACCTCGCGCCCGTCGATCTCGATGAGGACATTGTCGACGCCGAGCCCGGCGAGGGCGGCCATCAGGTGCTCGATCGTCCCGACGCTGGCGCCGGTGGCATCGCCGATGACGGTGCACAGTTCGGTATTGCCGACATGGCTCCACCGCGCGTCGATGATCCGCTCACGCCCGCACGGAAGGCCCGTCCTGAGGAAGCTCACACCGGTGTTCGAGTCGGCTGGATGCAAGACGATCCGAACGGGTGCGCCACTGTGGACGCCGATCCCCTCGAGCGTGACGCGATCGGCCAAGGTCGTCTGTTTCAAGACGTATTCCCTAATTCGAACGATCCGGTGAACGGTCTGTTGACCATCCACAGTACCGTGCACCCGTTTTCAAATCCTGAAGCCCGCAGACCGGGGAAGACCCGATCGAAATCGCCGACGACCTGAAATTCTGTAGCGGATGGTTGCCCCGTCCGTTGACGTCGCAAATTAAGGTGCACCCCCGATCGGGTACAAATCACGCTTGTTTACGATGTATTACAACTCTTTGCCACAATCGCCGTATTGGCGTACCTGAAAATTAACGAGCTGATTCAATGACCTACGCCCGAGTCGCGAGGATCCGGGCGCTTTGCCGGCACAGAATCTCCCGATCCCGTCAGCTGTGTTGCCGCCTCAGGAAGGCGGGGATTTCGAGCTGGTCGTCCTCGATGCTGCGGTTGGTCGCGATCGCGCGGCCATGTGAATCGAGCTGTCCCTGTGCCACCCGGACCGGCTGCTGAACCGGCCGGCGGGCGTATTCGGCATGCAGGGGCGATGGCGGCTGGGCCGTTTCGCCAGGGGCACGAACCTCTTCGCCGTCCTCGCGCCGGCCGAGACCGACCGCCGCCAGCCGCTGCAGCAGCGTCATGCGCTTGCTGTCGGCCGAGTGGGCGGAAGCAGCGGGCGCAGCCAGCGTGGCGGCCGCCGCGCGCATCTGGTTCTGCGCCGGCATCGGCAGTTCCTCGACGCGCGGCATCCTCACCGCGCGCACGACATCCTGCTCGGGCGCAGCCGCGGCGTGGGCAGGAGCGGCGTGGGCAGGAGCGGCATGGACAAGAGCTGCATAGGCGGGAGCGGAGGGCACGGGAGCGGCATAGATCGGCGCGGGATGAGCGGGCTCGGTCATGTCCGACGTGTGCGCAACGGCCTCGACCTCGACGGCGTGGCGGATCGCTTCCATCGCGGCCACCTCCGGCTGGGCCTGGCGCGGAGCGGCAACAGGCTCCGGCGCTACCGGCTGCGGCATCGGCTCGCGCGGCCG
Source organism: uncultured Methylocystis sp. (assembly GCA_964628955.1). Classification (GTDB taxonomy): domain Bacteria; phylum Pseudomonadota; class Alphaproteobacteria; order Rhizobiales; family Beijerinckiaceae; genus CAZVMY01. The sequence goes on along the minus strand of CAZVMY010000336.1, from coordinate 499 downwards.
CGTGATGACGGGCATCACCGGCTCGACCGGACGGGCGGCGGCCTGCGCACGCAGCCGCTGCGCGGCTTCGAGGATACGCTGCTGCTCGTGGGCGACGACCGGCATGTCGGCGACGATGCGGTCGATGCCCGTGGCGACGACCGATACCCGAATGATGCCCTCGAGCGATTCGTCCTGGGTGGCGCCCAGAATGATGTTCGCTTCCGGATCGACTTCCTCACGGATGCGCGTCGCCGCCTCGTCGAGCTCGTACAGCATCATGTCGCGGCCACCGGTAATGGAGATGAGCAGGCCTTTGGCGCCCTTCATCGACACCTCGTCGAGCAGCGGATTGGCGATCGCCGCTTCGGCCGCCTGCAGCGCACGCTTGTCGCCGCTGGCCTCGCCCGTTCCCATCATCGCCTTGCCCATTTCGCGCATCACCGCGCGCACGTCGGCGAAGTCGAGGTTGATCAGACCGGGCTTGACCATGAGGTCCGTGATCGACGCGACCCCGGAG
>CAZVMY010000335.1:0-3828 GCA_964628955.1 uncultured Methylocystis sp. | reverse complement strand
GCCGTTGCCGGGCAGGATGCCCAGGATCGAGCCGATCAGCGTGCCGCGCGCGATGGGTGCGGCCGAAGCCTTGAGGTCGGCTCTGGTCGGCATCAGGTTGTCGACCTTGCCGGTGACGACGTCGCGCGTTTCGGGGTTCTCCAGATTGCGCAGGATTTCGGCGAAGCCGATCAGGCCCATGGCGAGCACCGCGAACTCGATGCCGTCGGACAGTTCCAGCACCCCGAAGGTCAGGCGCGCCTGACCCGTCTCGAGGTCCGAGCCGATCGTCGACAGCAGCAGGCCCAGCCCGATCATCCCGAACGCCTTGAGGATCGAGCCGCGCGCGAGCACCACGGCGAAGACGAGGCCCATCGCCATCAGCGAAAAATAGTCCGCCGGGCCGAACTGCAATGCCAGCCTGGTCAGCGGCAGCCCGAGCGCGGCGATCAGCAGCGTCGCGAAACTCCCGGCGATGAACGAGCCGATGGCGGCGATCGCGAGCGCTGGACCGGCGCGGCCCTGCTTGGCCATCTGGTGGCCGTCGAGCGTGGTCACGACCGACGTCGCCTCTCCCGGCACGTTGACGAGAATGGCCGTCGTCGAGCCGCCGTACTTGGCGCCGTAGTAGATGCCGGCGAGCATGATGAGCGCGCCGATCGGGTCGAGCTTGTACGTTACCGGCAGAAGCATCGCGATCGTCGCGATCGGACCGATGCCGGGCAGCACCCCGATCAGCGTGCCGATCAGCGTGCCGATCAGGCACAGCAGGACGTTCACCGGCAGCATAACGACCAGCGAACCTTCGCCCGGCATGATGTCGACCGGTACCAGGCCGAAGACGAAGCCGAAGCCGGTGGCGAGGTTGCCAATGAAATCCATGGTGTGCCGTCCGCTCAGAACTTGATGGTCGGCCAGAGCGGGATCGGCTGATTGAGCGCGATCGGGAAGATCAGCGCGCAGAACGTCGTCATGACGACCGCGAAGATCGCCGTTTCCACCGGCCGCACGTCATCGATCGCAGCGCTGGCTATCATGATCGTGATCACCCCCGTGACGGCGAGGCCGAGGCTGCGGATCGAGAGCCCGAAGAACACGATGGCGCCGAGCAGGAACACGGGCCCGCGCCAGGGGAAGCGCTCGAGCCGCGGGCCGGCCCCGAGCATGCCCGCGACCGCTATCGCGAACCCGGTCAGGCCCAGGAAACCCGCGAAGAGCCGGGGAACGGTGCCGGAGCCGAACGAGAACCCGCGGCCGGTGCCCAGATCGCGCGCGGCGATGAAGGCCACCACCGCGACCGCCATCAGCACGATGCCGCCGACCACGTCCTGCGGAGCCCGCCGCCGCGAAGCGCCCGCGTTGCTGTCGTGTGATTTCACGCCCGGTCCCCCCACAGCGATTGTTCTTGTTGTCGCCTTCTTAGAGCAAGAGCCCCGCCCGTCAAATCGCGTGGCCGGCATCACGCTTGCCCCGCCGGGCGCTTTCGTCGAAACCTGACGTGATCCGGATGGGGAGGCGAACATGGACATGACGGGCACGCAGGAGATCGCCGCACCGCGGGAGGTCGTCTGGTCGGCGCTGAACGATCCCGAGGTCCTGAAGCAGTGCATTCCCGGCTGCGACACGATCGAGCGCCTGTCCGATACGGAGCTTCAGGCGACCGTCACCCTCAAGATCGGGCCTGTGAAAGCGTCGTTCAAAGGCAAGGTGACCCTCTCGGACGTCGACCCGCCGAACGGCTACACGATTTCCGGCGAGGGTGCCGGCGGCGCGGCGGGACACGCGAAGGGCGCGGCGAAGGTGCGGCTCGAACCGGTCGGCGAGACGACGGTGCTGCATTACGACGTCAGCGCCGAGGTCGGCGGCAAGATCGCGCAGCTCGGTTCGCGCCTGATCGATGCGACGTCGAAGAAGCTTGCCGGAGATTTCTTCGCGAAGTTCGGCAGTCTCGTCGCGCCGCCGCCGGAGGCGCCGGCCGAGGCAGAACCGGGCACGGAGAAGCCCGGACTGATCGGCCGCATGTTCGGCAAGAAGAAGACGGCCGATTAGGAGCCGGAAGCTTCCCAGAAAAAAGCAGCCGGTGAATTGTCGTTTCACCGACTGAATTGACGATCGCCCGCCAGCCGTCGCCGTGGTAGGCTCGATGCCTTCATGGCCGTGATCGATCCTCTGACCCGGCGTCTCGACAGTTTCGCGCGCGTCTTCAGCAATCGCAGCTTCCTGCTCTTCAGCGTCGGCAACGGCGCCTCGCTGATCGGGTTCTGGATGCTGCAGCTCGTCGTCGGCTGGGAGACCTGGACCCTGACCCGGTCGCAGTCCTGGCTGGGGATCATGGCCTTCGCGCAGTTCGCGCCGGCCGTGGTCTTCAGCCTGATCGGCGGCGTTCTGGCCGACCGCATGAATCGCCTGCACATCCTGCGGTTCGGGCAATGGGGCATCGCCGCCGCGGTGGTCGCCCTGGCAGTCCTCGACTGGTCGGGAAGCCTGACGGTCTGGTGGCTCGTCGCCGTGCTGACCTTCACGGGCGTGATCGGCGGCATCAACCTGCCCTCGCGGCTGGCGATCACGCCGTCGCTCGTGCCGCCCGAGCATCTCGCCACGGGCATGGCGGTGAACTCGATCACCTTCAATTCGTCGCGCTTCATTGGGCCGCTCGTCGCGGCGCCGATGCTTGGCCTGTTCGGCGCGGGCCTCGTCTTTGCGGTGATCGCGGTCGCCTTCGCCGCCAACGCGCTCTGCCTCGCCGCGATGCCCGATCTCGATGCCGAGCCGCAGGACAGCGCGACCGCCGCGCCGGTCGGGCTTCTCAAGGTGGTGACCGATCTCGCCCACGACCGGGCGATCGCCACCGTCATGGGCTTCCAGCTGCTGACGGGGCTGACGGTGGTGGGCGCGCGCGAACTCTTCCCGGCGTTTGCCGACACCGTCTTCGGACAGGGCGAGACCGGACTCGCCGCGCTCTCCGCGGCGCTGGGTGTCGGCGCGGTCGGCGGTGCCCTGTTCGTGTCGGGCGGCGTCGGCGCCGGCGTCGCCCGGCGCCACATCGTGTGGGGCTCGGTCGTGTTCGCGCTGACGCTGGCGGCCTTCGCCGCGACCGACAGCTTCACCCTCGCGCTGGTGATCCTGTTCGTGCACGGCGCCGCGATGTCGACGAGCGGCATCGCGTCGACGATCTACGTACAGCAGCGCGCGCCGCGCGACCGGCTCGGACGCGTGCTCAGCGTCTACGGTCTGATCTTCCGGGCGGCGCCGGCGCTCGGCGCCGTCGTGCTCGGCGTCACGGCCGACGTCGTCGGCCTGGGCCCTGCGACATTGGTCGCCGGCCTGCTCGCGGCGGTGGTCATCTTGCTGTTCCGCCGCGGCCTGAACTAGGTAGGCCCGAGCGAGCGAACGACGGACACGAAGCCGGCGACGCGCCGAGGGGGATCGCCATGCCGTCCGACATCATGCCGTCCGACATCCAGATCGCGCGCGCCGCGACGTTGAAGCCGATCGCCGAAGTGGCGGCCCGCGCCGGTCTGTCGGCCGAACTGCTCGAACCCTATGGCCGGCACGTCGCCAAGATCGATCCGGCGACGGTGTCCGGTCTCGCGAAGCGGCCGGACGGCAAGCTGATCCTCGTCACCGCGATCACGCCGACGCCGGCCGGCGAAGGCAAGACCACGACGACCGTCGGGCTCGGCGACGGCCTGAACCGGATCGGCAAGCGCGCGATGATCTGCCTGCGCGAGCCGAGCCTCGGCCCCTGCTTCGGCCAGAAGGGCGGGGCGGCCGGCGGCGGCTACGCGCAGATCGTGCCGATGGAGGACATCAACCTGCATTTCACCGGCGATATTTCTGCCGTGGAAA
>CAZVMY010000334.1:0-3868 GCA_964628955.1 uncultured Methylocystis sp. | reverse complement strand
GACCGAGAAATGCCGCCCGACGTCGCGCAGCATCTCGATGTAGTTCAGCTTCGCGAGCCAGTCGTCGTTGTCGACCATCAGCGCGTCGGTCGGCCGGTCGCCGAAGCGGACGAAGCGGGCGAAGGTCGCCTTGAGGCTCCGCATGTTGTCGCGGATCTGCTCGTAGGAGAGCAGCTTCCTGGTTTCGTCCTTGCCGGACGGGTCGCCGACGCGCGTCGTCCCGCCGCCCATCAGCGTGATCGGCCGATGTCCGGTCTCCTGCAGCCAGTGCAGGCGCATGATCTGAACGAGATTGCCAATGTGGAACGAGGTGGCCGTACAGTCGAAGCCGATGTAGGCCGTCACCGTTCCATCGAGAAACGCCTTGTCGAGGCCTTCCAGATCGGAGGCTTGATGGAAGAAGCCGCGTTCTACCGAGACGCGCAGGAAATCGGAACGGGGCTGGATCATGACCGCTGCGCCGGGGCGCGACACTCCTTGAGGGATTTTCTAACGTTGCATTCGGAGAAACATTCATGAACGTCAAGCCGAAGATCGACCTCGCCGGCCCCGCCCACGACCAGGACTACTACGGCTGGGCGATGCATCAGGCCGACCTGATCGAGGCTGGCCGGGTCGACGAACTCGACCGGGAATGGCTCGCCGACGAGGTCAGGGACTTGGCGCGGAACGAATATCACAAGCTGGAAACCGTCTGCCGCGTGCTTCTGATGCATATGCTGAAGTGGGATCATCAACCGGAAGGACGCAGCCGGAGTTGGGTGCTCTCGATGTCCGTTCAGCGCATCGAAGCACTGCAGCAGATCACCGATAGCCGAGCCTCGGCACACGCAAGCCTGCGGTAATCGCTCGCGCGTCCGCCACGGCAAGGCGCGAGGCGGCGGCCGAGACCGGTCTACCACTGAAGACGTTTTCAGCCGAATGCCCCTGTTCGTGGGAAACGATGCTGGACGAGGCCTTCACGGGGTCAGCCTTCGCGGATTGAAGGGGTCTCACTTCCCGGCAAGCTGCTTGTCGAGGTAGGTACCGACCACCGCGATCAGGTCGTCCACCTTGTTCTCGAAGAAGTGGTTGGCGCCGGCGATGGTCTGGTGCTCGATCTTGATGCCCTTTTGCGTCTTCACCTTGTCGATCACGCTGATCACCTCCTTGACCGGCGCCACGCGGTCCTGCTCCCCGTGAACGAACAGGCCGGAGGACGGGCAGGGAGCGAGGAAGGTGAAATCGAAGCGGTTGGCCGGCGCCGCGACCGAAATGAAGCCCTCGATCTCCGGCCGCCGCATGAGCAGCTGCATGCCGATCCAGGCGCCGAAGGAGATGCCGGCGACCCAGCAGCTCCGGGCTTCCGGATTGATCGCCTGCGCCCAGTCGAGGGCAGACGCCGCATCCGACAGCTCCCCGGAGCCATGGTCGAACACACCCTGACTGCGGCCGACGCCGCGAAAATTGAAGCGGAGCACCGAGAAGCCGCGCTCCACGAACAGGTAGTAGAGGTTGTAGACGATCTGGTTGTTCATCGTCCCCCCGAACTGGGGGTGCGGGTGGAGCACGATCGCGATCGGCGCACCGCGCTTCTTGGCCTGCGTGTAGCGGCCTTCGAGCCGACCCTCCGGCCCGTTGAAGATCACCTCAGGCATGTCTTGATCCTTGACTCGTGGAACGGGCCCTGCCGACAACCGGGCCAGTGGCGCCGGCGCGCCACGGAGGAGTGGAAGCCGGCGACGAGGCCGGTACCGATCCGGAGGATGCGTCTGCGACGCCGGCGCCCTTGACGCTGGCGAGCCGCATGCCATATTTCGATTTAGAACGGTTCCAAGTTGCACGCATAAATTGTGATCTTGGCTCGTTCTTCACTTGGAAGCTGGGCTGTACCACGGTATGGCACCTGTTTCGCAAGCTTTTTCGTAATCGCGAGGGTGCTAACGGCACATGACGGCAGGTCGGCGCTGCTATCTCGACAACAACGCGACGACACCGCTCTGGTCCCAGGTTGCGGCAGCGATGGCTGACGCGCTTGCCGAATTCGGCAATCCGTCGTCCGTCCATGCCGAAGGCCGCGCCGCACGTCGAATGATCGAGACCGCCCGCGCTCAGGTCGCGGAACTCGTCGGCGCCGATGCGCGCGACGTCGTTTTCACGAGCGGCGGCACCGAGGCGGCATCGACGCTGCTCGCACCGCCAATTCCGGGCAGCCGCCTGTTCGTCATGGCTACCGAACACGCCTGTGTCCTGGCCGGCGGTCGCTTCGATCGAGCGGACGTCCTGCGCCTTCCGGTGCTGCCCGACGGCCGACTCGACGTCGCGGCAGCCCGGGCGGGCCTCGCGAACGAGCGTGAGCGTGCTCCGGTCATCGCCGTCCAGCATGCCAACAATGAGACTGGCGTCGTCCAGGATATCGCGCGTCTGCGCGCCGCCCTCGACATCCCGGACGCGATCTGGATCGTCGATGCGGTGCAATCGGTCGGCAAGCTGCCCGTGGCGGTCGCCGCGCTCGGTGCGGACGCGATCTTCGTGTCCGCCCACAAGGTCGGCGGCCCGAAAGGCGTCGGCGCCATCGTCTATCGCGACGAGGGCGCCCGCGTGCGGGCGTCGGGCCGGCCCCTGATCGGGGGAGGCGGTCAGGAGCGGGGACATCGCGGCGGCACCGAGAACGTCGCTGGGATCGTCGGGTTCGGAATGGCGGCCGCAGCCGCGCGCGAGGCGTTGCCCGGGATGGCATCGGTTGCGCGCTTGCGTGACGAAGCCGAGGCACGGATTCGCGCGGCAGCACCTGACGCGCTGATCTTCGGCGACGGGTCGTCCCGCCTGCCGAACACCTCGCTCTTCGCCGTGCCGGGCTTTCGAGCGGAGACGGCGCTCATCGCGTTCGATCTCGCCGGCGTGGCGCTCTCGTCGGGCGCTGCGTGTTCGTCCGGCAAGGTGCATCGGTCGCACGTGCTTGCGGCGATGGGCGTGCCGTCCGATATCGCGGAAGGTGCGGTGCGGCTGTCGCTGTGGCACGACACGCAGCCGGCCGACATCGAGCGCTTTTCGATCGCCCTCGGCAACATCGTTTGCCGCAGGCGACGGCGTCAGGCCGCGTGATCCGTCCGGTATCGGGCGGCGTTGATAGAAGGACCGGCGGGCCTTGAACCCGCGAGGAGATGAAACATGCCGGCAGTGAAGGAGACGGTCGAGACCGTCCGCGCGATCGACGTCGACCAGTACAAGTACGGTTTCGTCACCGACATCGAGTCGGAACTCGCGCCGAAGGGCCTTTCGGAAGACATCGTTCGCTATATCTCGGCGAAGAAGAACGAGCCGGAATGGATGACCGAATGGCGGCTCGGCGCCTATCGCCGCTGGATCACCATGCGCCGCCCGGAATGGGCACGGGTCGACTATCCCGAAATCGACTTCCAGGACCTGCATTATTACGCCGCACCGAAGTCGACGCCCGGCCCGAAGTCGCTGGACGAAGTCGATCCCGAACTGCTCGCCATGTACGAGAAGCTCGGCATTCCGCTGCGCGAACGCGAGGTCCTGGCCGGCGTCGAGGGCGCCCGCGTGGCTGTCGACGCGGTGTTCGACAGTGTGTCGGTCGTCACCACGTTCAAGGACGAGCTGGCGAAGTCCGGCGTCATCTTCTGTTCGATCTCTGAGGCCCTGCGCGAGCACCCCGAGCTGGTCCGGAAGTACATCGGCTCCGTCGTGCCGACCACCGACAACTTCTACGCGACGCTGAACAGCGCCGTCTTCTCGGATGGGTCCTTCGTCTACATTCCCGAGGGCGTGCGCTGCCCGATGGAACTGTCGACTTATTTCCGGATCAACGAGCAGAAGACCGGGCAGTTCGAGCGCACGCTGATTATCGCCGAGAAGGGGTCGT
>CAZVMY010000333.1:0-3889 GCA_964628955.1 uncultured Methylocystis sp. | reverse complement strand
CAGGTCAGCCATGTGCCCCAAGGCGTGGTGGCGCCCGCGCAGTTGTTGAGCATGCCGAGCACCTTCGTGCCGGCCGGATCGGCGGCGGTCTTCATCCGGTCGTGGCCACGGGCCGGGCCGGTGATCTCCATCTCGGTGCTCGCCGTGATGCGGCGGGCGAACTTCGAGGCGGTCACCACCGCCCACTTGCCGTTGGTCTTGCGGATCTCGAGGACGCTGCCGCCATGCGCCATCATCTCGATGTCGGCCAGCTCCTTCGTCATGTTGGCGAAGCGCACGGTGCGCAGGTCCTGACGGCCCGGCAGCGCCGGGAACATCAGTTCCTCGTTGGTGTATTCGTGGTTCACCACGAGAAGCCCGTGCTCCTGGCTGCCGGCCAGCGGGATGAAGCCGAGATAATCGTTGTTGTAGCCGAACTGCTGCGCCTGCGCGGCGGCGGTCTGGTTCTTGGGATCGAAGGCGGGCGCGCCGGGCAGCACCGGGTCACCCCAGCGGATGAGGATGTCGGCGTCGTAGCCGTCGGCGACGTAATGCTTCTCGTCGGAGCCGGCGGCGATTTCCTTGAAGTTGAACGACGGCGTGGTGTTCGCGCCCTGGGCCTGCGCCCGCTCGGCGGTCGCCAGAGCCAGCGGCGACACGGTCGCGGTGATCGCGGAGACGGCCAGCAGGCCCTTCATCAAGTCGCGGCGCGACAGGCGTTCGGCGATGACGTCACCCATCGTCGGGTTGGCGGTCGGATTGGAGCCGCCGTTCTCGGATTCCTCGAAGGCTACCGATGTCGGTACGGTGTGGATGGTCATGTATCTCTCCCCTGTGTCCGCTTGGAACCGCGCTCTTTGGAATGGCTCCGGACTACGCAGTGCCGATGACATTGCGGTGACGAGGCCTGGCCCGCCCGCTGGTTCACCGGCCGTTCATAGAACAAAACCAAAAGCTTGCTAGGGTGGTCACTTCGCCGCAGGCAAAAAACCGGCCGCGGCGATCGGGGGGTGTGTGGACAACCGCAGACCGGGTTCGTCGGGCTATGGGATCGCGGCCGCCTGCTTTGCGCTGGTCTGGCTGGCGTTCTGCTGGCCGTGGCTCTCCGGAGCGGTCACGATCCCTTATGACGCCAAGGCGCATTTCCAGACGCAGATTCATTTCCTGGCGCAGGCGATCCACAGCGGGCAGTCCCCGCTCTGGCTGCCGCATGCCTTCGCCGGCTCGCCGCAGATCGCCGATCCGCAGTCGATGATCTTCTCTCCCGCGCTGCTGCTGGCACTGCTGTCGCCAGAACCGAGCTTTCGCGCCGTCGACACGCTGGTGCTCGCGCATCTGCTTGTGGGCGGGCTCGGCATGCTGCTGTTCTTCCGCGAGCGCGGCTGGCATCCGGCTGGCGCGGTGGTCGCGGCGATCGTGTTCGCGCTCGGCGCCTCCGCCGCCTGGCGGGTGCAGCACGTCGGCCAGATCGTCAGCCTCGCGTTCTTTCCCGTGGCGCTCTGGCTCACGGCTCGCGCGCTGACCAAGAGGACCATCCTGTCGGGCACGCTCGCGGGGCTCGCCGGTGCGCTCATGATCGTCGAGCCGAACCAGGTGGCGCTGCTCGGCGCCTATGTGATCGTGGCCTATGTGGTGGCGCACTGGTTTCAGGCCGGCCGCGGAGCGGTCGCGGCCAGCGTCAGACCGCTCGCGGCGACCGCCGTGATCGGCGCCACCGTCGTCGTGCTGCCGCTGATGTGGACCGTACTGTTCGCATCGAGTTCGACACGCGAGGTGATCGGCCTCGCCGTGGCGGCGCGGGGTTCGCTCGATCCCGCCTCGCTGCTGACCGCTTGGGTCGGCGACCTGTTCGGCGCGGCCAGCCCCAACGTCGAGTTCTGGGGCCCCTACAGCCCGAGCTGGAACCCGAACGAGCTGTTCCTGTCGCAGAACATGAGCCAGATCTACATGGGCGCCCTGCCCGTGCTGCTCGTCGTCGTGCCGGGGCTCTCGCGCGGCTGGCTGCTGGACCGGCAAGTCCGCGTCTTCGCGCTGGTTCTCCTGGCGCTGATCCTGTTCGCGCTCGGCCGGTTCACGCCCGTATTCGGGCTGATGTTCCACTATCTGCCGGGCGTCGACGCCTTCCGGCGGCCGGCGGACGCCACGTTCCTGATCGGCGCCGTCGGCGGCATCGTGGCGGGCTATCTCGTGCACCGGCTGGTAGCGGAGAAGGGCTTCAGGCCGCACCGGGTCGAATGGATCATCGCGGGAGCGGTCGTCCTCGCGGTGCTCGCGACCGCACTGCTGGTCGCGTGGCGTAGCCTGCACCTGGCGGATGCTCTCAGGCCGGTGGCCCTTGCGCTCGGCTGGCTCACGGTCGCCGCGCTCGGGCTGACCCTCATGGTGCGTGCCGCGCCGGCCAGGCCGGGGCTGGCCGTCGCGTTGCTGGCCCTGATCGCCGGCAGTGATCTCGCGGCGAACAACGGCCCGAACGAGTCGACCGCGCTGCCGCCCGAACGATACGACGTGCTGCGCCCGGACACCACGAACGAGACGGTGCGGCTGCTCAAGCAGAAGACCGCGCGCATCCCCGGCTCGCCGCGGCGGGATCGCGTGGAACTGGTCGGGCTCGGCTTCGACTGGCCGAACTGCGGCGCGATCCACGGGTTCGAGCACACGCTCGGCTACAATCCGCTGCGCCTCGCGGAATTCTCGGACGCGGTCGGCACGCGTGACACCATCGCCGGGCCGGACCAGCGCAAGTTCACGCCGCTGTTTCCCTCCTATCGCTCGACGCTGGCCGACCTTCTCGGGCTGCGCTTCATCGCCTCGAGCGTACCGCTTGGACAGATCGACCGGCAGCTCAGGCCCGGCGACCTGACCTTCGTCGGCTTCACCAGCGAGGGCTACATCTACGAAAACCCGCGCGCCCTGCCGCGGGCGATGTTCGTGCCGGGCTGGCAGACGGCAGACTTCCAGGCTTTGCGCCGGTCGGGGAACTGGCCGGAATTCGACCCGACGCGGACCGTGCTGCTGGAGGACGATCCCGAGGACCTCACCGGGATCGTGGTTCCCCCAGCGCCGCCGTCGACGGGCTCGCCCCCGCCGCAGGTCCGGCTGATTCGATACGCCAACACCGAGATCGAGATCGAGGTCGATGCGCCGAGTGCCGGCCTCGTCGTCCTCAACGACATCTGGCATCCCTGGTGGATCGCCGAGGTCGACGGGACCGAGGTCGAAATCATGAAGGCAAACGTCCTGTTCCGGGCCGTGCCGGTCGCTGCCGGCCGGCACCTGGTCCGTTTCAGCTTCCGCCCGCTGCAGGGGGCGCTGACCGAGCTCGTCGAACGCGTCAGCGACGACGAGTGACTGGCAAACTACAGTGTTGAATTGTTGATAGAGAACGATACTCCAAGCCAGCGCTGAAATACGACAAATAACACTATCCGCTGTGGATTGCGGCTGCGTTGGGGAGATGATTATTTCCGACGTCTGCGGATCGCCCCGGATCCGCGTCGGAGCCTGCCATGGCGGACGCCAAGCGCCCCCCTCTCCCCGTGGTCCTGGTGGCCAACGACCTGCTCGACGGCGACGTCGTGTTCGTCTCGGCCGCGGGCTGGACGCGCGACCCGCGCGAGGCGGTTATCGCCCATGATGCGGCCGCTGCGAGCGAACTGGAGAAGGCCGGCGCGGCCGGCTTCGCGGCGCAGCGGATCGTCGATCCCTACCTCGTCGACGTCACCGTCGAGCAGGGTCTGCCGGTGCCGCGCCATTACCGCGAGCGGCTCCGGCTGCTCGGGCCGAGCATCCGGCGCGATCTCGGCAAACAGGCCGAGATCGGCGGTCTCGGCGCGCTGGAAGGGGCTTAAGCATGTACCGCTACGACGAGTTCGACGAGCGCTTCGTGCGCGAGCGGGTGGCGCAGTTCCGC
>CAZVMY010000332.1:0-3897 GCA_964628955.1 uncultured Methylocystis sp. | reverse complement strand
GGCGGGCGAGCCGGCGCTCGGATTGCCTGAGCGAGAAGGCCAGATCGTCGCCGATCTCGAAGCCGTCACGCGCGAGCGCGATCGCCGGGGCGAGGAGGGCGGCGAGGCTGAGCTTGCCGGAGCCGAAACGTTCGTGCGCCAGCGCCAGCCCGGCGACGGTGCCGGGAATGCCGACACCGAGCCCGGATTCCTGCGATTTCTTGAGGTCGGCCTCGCCTTTGTCGTCGAGAAAGACGGTCTTGGTTGCCGATGCCGGCGCCGTCTCGCGGAAATCGACCGCGACCGTTTCCCGCGTCGCGGCCTTGTGCACGATCATGAATCCACCGCCGCCGATGTTGCCGGCGCGCGGCAGCGTCACCGCGAGCGCGAAGCCGACGGCGACCGCGGCATCGACGGCATTGCCGCCCCGCTTCAGCACGTCGACGCCGACCCGCGTGGCGAGCACATCCTGGCTCGACACCATGCCATGCGGGGCGAAGACCGGCTGCCGGCGCGGCCAGTCGGAGATGATCGGTTGAGCCTGCTGCGCCCGCGCGGGCAGCGGCGCGCCGGGCGCCATCAAGATTGCTGCGAGCGCAAGTGCGACCAGGCGAAAGCGGATCATGGCGGCCTCCCGAAGGCCGGCATGGTCGATCCGTTGTCCGCGACCGTCAACCGGCGTCATCCCTCCCCCTTGTGGGGGAGGGTCGGCGCGAAGCGCCGGGGAGGGGCCGTCAGAAAGAGTGGGGCGCCCCCCCTCCCGGCCCGGCTTTCGCCGGGCAGCCCTCTCCGCGAGGGGGAGGGATGGGCGGCCTCACGCTGCCTGTTTCAGGGCCTGGTCTGCGGTGAGCGCCGTCTCCGGGGTGCCGGAGACGATCAGTTCCAGCACCTCGCGCTCGTTGGTGTTGCGGACGTAGCGATCGCCGACGTTCTGGCCGCGTTTGAGCACCATGACCCGGTCGCCGACCTCGAAGATGTCGGTCAGCCGGTGCGAGATGATGACCTGCGCCACGCCCTGTGCCTTCAGTTCGCTCATGGTTTCGAGCAGCCGCTCGGTCGCCATGACGGAGAGGTTGGCGGTCGGCTCGTCGAAGATCACCACCTTCGGGTTGAACGAGATCGCGCGGGCGATGGCCACCGATTGCTGCCGGCCGCCCGACAGGCTCTCGACCTTCTGGAAGACCGAGTTGACGTCGACCTTGAGGCGTTTCAGAACCTCCTGCGCTTCCGCGTACATGCGCTCGCGATCGACGAAGAGGCCCATCTTCTTCGGCCAGCGGCCGAGGAAGATGTTCTGGCCGATGTCCATGTTCCCGCAGAGCGCGAAATCCTGGTAGATCATCTCGATTCCCCGGTCGCGGCTCTGCTGCGGCGAGCGGAAGTCGGTCGGCTGACCGTTGACCAGCACCTCGCCGCCGTCGCGCTGGTATGCGCCGGTCATCACCTTCATCAGCGTGGATTTGCCGGCCGAGTTGTCGCCGACGAGGCCGATGATCTCGCCCGGCATCAGGTGGAAATCGACGTTGCGGAGTGCCTCGACCGCGCCGAAACGCTTCACGATGCCTTTCATCTCGACGATCGGGATCATGCCGGGGCGCCTTTCGGGATGACGGACGCCGATCTCTGGGGAAAGAGGCGCCGGAGGATGCCGTTCTGGCGGATCCAGATGTCGCCGACCACGGCCGCGATCAGGATCACGCCGATGAAGACGTTCATCCAGTGCTGCGGCAGCACGAACGAGCTGCCGTCGGCGAGGATGATCTGGAGCGAGAGCAGCGAGCGGATCAGCGTGATGACCGCGGCGCCCGCGAGGCTGCCGATCACCGTGCCGAAGCCGCCGAAGATCGAGCCGCCGCCGATGATCACGGCCGCGATGGCGTCGAGCTCGCGCAAGAGCCCGGCCGCCGGATTGAACGACCGGTAATAGGCGACGTAGATGACGCCGGCGCAGGCCGCACAGCCGGCCGAGAACATGAGATTGAGGAAACGCACGCGCTTCGTGTCGATGCCGGCATAGGCGGCGGCGCGCTCGTTGCCGCCGACGGCATAGGTCTTCTGCCCGAACGGCGTCTTGGCAAGGACGATGCCGGCGACGATCGCGACCAGCGCCATGAACAGCGTCTGGGTGCTGACCGCCCGCGCCAGCGTCGCGAACAGGCCGGGAGGCGGCGCCATGCCGATGCCGGCCAGCCCTTCGGCGAGGTTGCGGCCGATCAGGTTGAAGCTTTCGGAGAAGCCCGACAACTGCCGGCCAGACACCATCCACGCGCCGATGCCGCGCGCGATATAGAACATGCCGAGCGTCGCCACGAAGGACGGCAGGCCGAAACGGACGGTGAGCCAGCCGTTGATCGCGCCGGCCAGCAGCCCGACGGCGACCGCCGCCGCAACGGCGGTGCCGGCATCGACCATGAGTTCCTTCATCAGGAAGGCGGCGGTCGCGCCCGAAAGCGCCATGACCGAGCCGACCGACAGGTCGATGTCGCCCTGCGCGATGACGAAGGTGAGCCCGATGGCGAGCAGCGCCACTTCGGTGAAGGCGAGGAGCAGCGTGAACGTATTGTCGAGCGAGCCCCAGAAATCGGGCCGGAGCAGGAAGCCCGCGAGCCACAGCGCGGCCGCGAGCAGGATCGCCGCCGCGTCGCGCCGTGCGAAGAACGCCCTAAGCCCCCGCGCACCCATACCGCGAGCGTCCATCGCCCCGCCGCGGGTCTGCACGCCGGTGATCGCGATGCCGCCTTCCAGCGGCAGCGGCGGCACCCGGCCGCGCAGCTTCGCCCAGAGCCGCGCCGGCCCCTGCCTGCGCACGATCCATGGCTCGAGGATCACGGCCACGAGCAGGATCAGCCCGAGGAAGGCGGGCACCGCGCCCGGCGGCAGCTGCGCCAGCGCCTGTACTTCGAGCCGGATGCCCGCCACCTCCTGGATGCGCGTCACGGGCACGCCTTCCCGCAGCACCTTGTCGATGAGGACGATCAGCATGGTCCCGAGGCAGGCGCCGATGACCCGGCCGCGCCCGCCGGCGATCGCGGCGCCGCCGACGATCACCGCCGCGATGACCACGAGTTCGGCCCCCTGGCCATATTGCGAATCGACGCCCTTGTTCTGCGCGACGTTCATCAGACCCGCGAGCGTCGCGCAGAGCGCCGAGAACACATAAGCGCGCATGCGTACGAACCGCGTCGCGATGCCGGCATAGCGGGCCGCCTGCTCGTTGCCCCCGACGGCGTAGGTCCGGTAGCCCGCCGGCGTCCGGGCGAGCGCGATCGCTCCGAAGACGGCGACCACCAGGAAGATCAGGATCTGCGTATTGAACCCGAAGGCGTTGGTTTCGCCCAGCGCGAAGAACGTCGGATACTCCCGCGCCTTGAGGTCGTAGGCGATCGTCTTGCCTCCGGTGAGGCCGAGCACCATGCCGCGGCCGATGAAGAGCATCGTCAGCGTGGCGATGAAGGCCGGCACCTGCAGCACCGTCACGACGAAGCCGTTGAGCAGCCCGATCACGAGGCCGAGTAGCAGGCACCAGCCGGCCGCTGTCCACGCATCGAGCCCGAGATTGGTGGGCGAGAAGAGGATCGAGAAGGCGACCGCGACGAGACCCAGCGTCGACCCGACGGAAAGGTCGAGTTCGCGGTTGACGATGACGAAGGTCATGCCGACGGCCATCACGCCGAACCGCGCCGAGTCGCGCAAGATCGCCGAGACGGCGTCGGTGGTGCCGAAGAACGCCGGATTGATGAGCGTTCCCGCCGCATAGAGCAGCAGCATGAACGCGATGATGCCGACTTCCCAGCCGCCGAACAGCAGCGACTGCGGACGCGCGGCTATGGGCTGCATCGGCGGTGCGGGGGCGGCGGCGACGCTCATGGGCAGACTCTCCTGTTCCCTCCGCGTACGGCCACCATTGCATGCCGGCTT
>CAZVMY010000331.1:2711-3900 GCA_964628955.1 uncultured Methylocystis sp. | reverse complement strand
GCTCGCCGAACCGGCCGGCGCGAAAAAAGACGAGACGGGCAACGGCTAAGGGAGCGAGGCGTTCATGTCATCAGAGACCCAGGCACGGCCGCAGACGGGCGGCACCACCGAATTGCAGGACCTCGACGAATTCGCCTCGGTGCTCAAGCAGAGCTTCAAGCCGAGGACCGAACGGGCCGCGACCGAAATCCAGAACGCGGTCGCGACCCTCGTCAGTCAGGCGCTGGCCGACACCACGCTGATCAAGACCGATGTCCTCGACACCATTGAGGAGATGATTGCAAGGCTCGACGCCAAGCTCTCCGAACAGGTGAACGAGATCATCCACGCGCCCGAGTACCAGAAGCTGGAAGGTGCCTGGCGTGGGCTGAACTACCTGGTCTTCAACTCCGAGACGGACTCGATGTTGAAGATCAAGTTCATGAACATGGGCAAGAGTGAACTCTACCGGAACCTGAAGACCTATCCCGGGGCGCGCTGGGACCAGAGCCCGCTGTTCAAGCAGGTCTACGAGCAGGAGTTCGGCCAGCTCGGTGGCCAGCCGTTCGGGTGCCTGGTCGGCGACTACCACTTCAGCCATCAGCCGACGGACGTGCAGCTGCTGCGCGACCTGTCCAAGATCGCGGCATCCGCCCACGCGCCGTTCTTCGCCGGCGCCGATCCCACGCTGACGGGCATGGATGCCTGGACCGAACTGTCCAACCCCCGCGACCTGGGCAAGGTCTTCGACACGCCCGATTATGCCGCGTGGAAGTCGCTCCGCGACGCACCGGACTCCCGCTACATGGGGCTGTGCCTGCCGCGGGTGCTCGCACGCGTGCCGTATGGCGCCAAGTCCGAGCCGGTGGAGGAGTTCGCCTTCGAGGAGGATACCGACGGACACAAGGGCGAGAAGTACGCCTGGATGAACGCGGCCTATGCCATGGCGGTCAACGTCAACCGCGCCTTCAAGGAATACGGCTGGTGTACCCGCATCCGCGGCGTGCAGTCGGGCGGCGAGGTGATGAACCTGCCGACCCACACCTTTCCGACCGATGACGGTGGCATCGACCTGAAGTGCCCGACCGAGATCGCCATCACCGATCGGCGCGAGGCGGAACTCGCCAAAGCCGGCCTGATCCCGTTGATCCACCGCAAGAACACCGACAAGGCGGCCTTCATCGGCGCGCAGTCGCTGTATCGGCCAAAG
>CAZVMY010000331.1:0-2701 GCA_964628955.1 uncultured Methylocystis sp. | reverse complement strand
CCGGACGGCGTCGCGGCGACGGCCTCGGACAACCTGTCCTCGCGCCTGCCGTACATGTTCGCGGTGTCGCGGTTCGCGCATTATCTAAAGGTGATGGTCCGCGACAAGGTCGGGTCCTACAAGGAACGCGAGCCGCTGCGACGGTGGCTCCAGGAATGGATCACCGATTACGTCGATGGCGATCCGCTCAACTCCAGCGAGGAGATCAAGGCGCGCAAGCCCTTGTCCGACGCCCGGATCGACGTGTTCGAGGACGAGGAAAACCCGGGCTACTACTCGGCGAAGTTCTATCTCCGACCGCATTTCCAGCTGGAAGGCATGGACATCGGCCTAAGCCTCGTCTCCAGGCTCCCCGCTCCCAAGCAGTAAGAGAAAGGTGCCCCGCGCCCCGCGTGCGCCGACGCACGGCGCTCCCTGGCGCGGGTGGGTACTCTCGAATTGTTGAACGGCGGGTGATCGGACCACACGAACATCTGATGACGTTCGACCTGGACGACGAACACATCCCTGGAGGGCACAATGGCTTCGGATTATCTTCTGGAAATCGACGGCATCAAGGGCGAAAGCAGCGACAGCAAGCACAAGGGAACGATCGAGATCGACTCGTTCTCGTGGGGCGCCACCAACTCCGGCTCGCACGCGAGCGGCGGCGGCGGCGGTTCTGGCAAGGTCTCGTTTCAGGACCTTCACTTCACGACGAGCGTGAACAAGGCCTCGCCGCTGCTCATGCTGAGCTGCGCCACCGGCAAGCACATCAAGAAGGCTGTGCTTTTCGTGCGCAAGGCGGGTGGTGATCAGCAGGACTACTACAAGGTGACGATGGAAGACCTGCTCGTGTCGAGCTACCAGTCCGGCGGCCATGCCGGCGGCAACGCGATCCCGACCGACCAGTTCTCGCTCAACTTCACCAAGATCGAGTTCGCCTACAAGCCGCAGATGGCGGACGGCTCGCTCGACTCGGAAATCCTGCACAAGTACGACGTCAAGCAGAACAAGGCCTGACGCCACGTCGAGGCGTCGGGCGCACGGTTGCCCCCGGAGGCGCGCGGAATCGGTCCGGTCTGACGACCGGCCCGCGCGGTGGGGCAGCGCCCGGCGAACGTCACGGGACCGCGACGGCCGAAAGGTCGACGCGGTCCTGGCATCTGGCCGGGGCGGAACGCGATGATCGATCCCAAGCTCAAGAACCGGTTGCGGCCGCCGCTGATGTTCGCCTTTCGCGAGGCGCACGCCGCGAAGGACGCGAAGGAACGGCTCGACCTGCGCGATGCCGGCGGTGAGCGCATCATCGCGAGCCGCCGCGCCGCGCCGCGTGCCGCGATCACCGAGACCCGGCTCCGGCGCGAGGTGACGGGCGACCTCGACGCGCTCCTGAACACGACCAATCTCGGATCGTCCGTCGATCTCTCGCGGCACGAGTTTGTCGCGCGCTCGGTCCTCAACCATGGATTTCCGGACATCGCCAGCCACTCGATCGACGAGTACCGGGTCAACAACATCAAGGATGAGCTGGCCCGCGTGCTGAAACGCTTCGAGCCCCGTCTCGTCCAGCATTCGGTTGCCGTCGAGCGGGACGAGAGCGTCGACAGGACCGAACTGAAGATCAGGTTCGTCGTGCGCGCCGACCTCGACTGCAAGCCCGTGAACGTGCCGATCGAATTCGTGGCCGACGTCGAGCTCGACACCGGCAAGCTCTCGATCCAGCGGCGATAGCGCCATGCACCAGGAATTCCTGGACCTCTACAACCAGGAGCTGAGGCTGTTCTTCGAGCATGCGAAGGAGTTCGCCGAAGAATATCCCGGAATCGCCGAACGCCTGGGTGGCCTCGTCGGCGACCGGATGGATCCCATGGTCGGCGGCCTGCTGGAGGGAGCGGCGTTTCTGGCGGCGCGCGTTCAGCTCAAGCTGAAGCACGAATTTCCCGAGTTCACGAACAACCTGCTCGAACAGCTCCTGCCGAATTTCCTCGCGCCGACGCCGTCGGCCCTGCTCGCCGGCATCGAGCCCCAATATTCCGATCCCGGTCTGCGCGAAGGCATGCGTATCGCTCGCGGCAGCTATCTGGACGCGACCTATCTCGAGCGCGACCGGCGCGTGAGCTGCCGGTTCCGCCTGACCGGCGACGTGACGCTCTGGCCGTTCGAGGTGAGGGCGGCGGAGTACATCTCGACCCCCGGGCCGCTGCAGGCGCTGGGGCTGAACACCGACCACCGGGCTCTCGCCGGGCTGCGCCTGTCGCTCACCCATCGGTCCGCGCCGCGCGCCGATCAGGAGATGGCCGACGCGACGGCGGTGAAGCACCCGGAAACGTGGTTTGCCGGCTGTCGCACGTCCGAGCTGACGTTCCATCTGCTGGGTGGCGAAGGCGACGCCGTTGCGCTCTACGAGCAGATGTTCGCGCATTGCACCGGCATCTACTTCCGCCACCTCGATCCGTTCGGTGATCCGGTGATCACGCCGGCGCCGGCCGGCATGCTCGAGCAGATCGGCTTCGGCGAAAACGAGGCGCTTCTGCCGCTCGATACCCGCGTGTTCCGTGGCTTCGAGCTTTTGAACGAATTCTTCTGGTTTCCGCGCAAGTTCCTCGGCTTCCGCCTGCTCGGGCTGCAGCGCGTGCTGCCGCTGCTGAAGGCGAAATCGGTCGACGTGATCTTCGTGTTCGACGAGGTGTCGGCCCGGCTTCCGGCCGCGGTCCGGCAG
>CAZVMY010000330.1:0-3923 GCA_964628955.1 uncultured Methylocystis sp. | reverse complement strand
CCCTCATGGACGCGGCCGACCGGGCAGAGTTCCTCGATGCGATCGGGCTGACGGAGCCGGGGCTGAACCGCGTGATCCGCGCCGGCTACGCACTGCTGGGTCTGTCCACGTACTTCACCGTCGGCCCGAAAGAGGCGCGCGCCTGGACGATCACGGCTGGCACGCGGGCGCCTCAGGCGGCCGGCGTGATCCACACGGATTTCGAGAAGGGCTTCATCCGTGCCGAGACGATCGCCTATGCCGATTACATCGCCCTTTCGGGCGAAGCGGGCGCACGCGACGCAGGCAAGCTGAGGCTTGAGGGCAAGGATTACATGGTCGCGGACGGCGACGTGCTCCACTTCCGCTTCGCTAACTGAAAGCCCGCCGATGCTGTTCTTCGAGGATTTCAGGCCGGGAGAGGTCGCGACCTATCCGGGGCCGACGGTCAGCCGCGACGCCATCGTCGCGTTCGCGACCGAGTTCGATCCGCAGCCGATGCATGTCGACGAAGCCGCGGCGCGTGCGACCATGCTCGGCACCCTGATCGCCTCCGGCTGGCATACCGCCGCGCTCAACATGCGCATGATCGCCGATGATTTCGTCCTGAACTCCGCGGGAATGGGTTCACCCGGGCTGGACTGGCTGAAATGGCTTCGACCGGTTTTTCCAGGTGACACGCTGTCGGGTCACCGCACCGTGATGGGCGCGACGCCATCGGCGACGCGGCCCGATCGCGGCTACGTGAAGTTCCGTTTCGACGTGCTGAACCAGCGGGGCGAGCCCGTGATGGAGCAGGTCAACAGCATCATCATCGGCAGACGTGAGCCCGAAGCGCCCGGCGCGCCCGGCGGGAGCGGCGGCTCTGCGACGACCCGGTCCCGCGCCGATGAACCCGGAATACCGGCTCTCGACGGTCACGGGTCCAAGATGGACGAAACGGTCCCCTATTTCGAGGAGCTCGAGCCGGGTCTGGTGGAGAGGATCGGCTCGCGAACCTTCAGCGCGCAGGACATCATCCGCTTTGCACTGGACTACGATCCGCAGCCGTTCCACGTCGATCCGGCCGCCGCCGAGACCGGGCCGTTCGGCGGTCTGATTGCCTCGGGCTGGCACACGGCCGCCGTCTGGATGCGGCTGATGGTCGATCACCGACGCAGGCAGAGCACGGCGGGGCTTGATCGGCTCGGGCCGTCGCCGGGGTTCCGCGACGCCCGTTGGGTGCGGCCCGTCCGGGCCGGCGACACCATCGTCTATCACTCGACCGTTCTGGACTGCCGCGTCTCGGGAAGCCGGCCCGGCTGGGGTCTGGTGACCCACCGCAACACCGGGCACAACCAGACGGGACATCTCGTCTTCGCGTTCGACGGCGCGGTCTTCTGGAGGAGGCGCCCCGAGAAGACGTGATCCCGATCAGTCGTCGTCGGCGTCACGCCAGCGACGGGCGCGGCGGCGATCGGTCTCGTAACGTTCGGTCCGGAGCGTTCGCCGCTGGCCGCGGTGGATGGTGACCGTGCGTCCGTTGCTCGCGTTGGACGAGGTGTTGCTGCTCGTGTTCGACGACTGATTGCCAGCCGTGGCGGTCCCGGCCCCCGTAGCGAAATCGCGGCAGTTGGCCGACGTCAGCCCAGAACCCGCCCCGCGACGGCGTCGAGCTTCGCCACCAGAGCCGGATCGCGCGACGCGGGCGCGGTGATGACCGCCCCCGTCAGCGCGCGATCGGACCCGATCGGACAGGGCTGGTGCTCCTGGGGAAAATCGGCCGCGAGCCGCGCCACGAGCCGCCGGGCGGCCTCGCCGTTGGCATGCATCTGCCGGACGACCTCGGCAACGTCCACGGTGGCGTGGTGCGGATGCCAGCAGTCGAAATCCGTGACCATTGCAACCAACGCATAGCTGATCTCCGCCTCGCGGGCGAGCTTCGCTTCCGGCATCGCCGTCATGCCGATCACGTCGTAGCCGAGCCCCTTGTAGGTGAGGCTCTCGGCGAGCGTGGAGAATTGCGGCCCCTCGATGCAGACCGCGACGCCGTTGCGGTGATGGGCGACGCCCTCGGCATCGGCCGCCGCCGCGAGACGCGCCTGGAGCAGCGGCGCTACGGGGTGCGAGAACGGCACATGCGCGACGCAGCCATTGCCGAAGAACGACGACTCGCGGCTGAAGGTCCTGTCGACGAGCTGGTCGACCAGCACGAACATGCCCGGATGGAGTTCCTCGCGGAACGACCCGACCGCCGACAGCGAGACGAGATCGGTGACGCCGGCACGTTTCAGGGCGTCGACGTTGGCCCGGTAGTTGATCCCGGTCGGAGACAGGCGATGGCCGCGCCCGTGTCGCGGCAGGAACACGACCTTCGTCCGGCCGATGCTTCCGAACCGGAGCGCGTCCGACGGCTCACCCCAGGGGCTCGTGATGCGCTCTTCGCGCACGTCCGAGAGACCAGGCAGATCGTAGAGCCCGGATCCGCCGATGATGCCGAGGACGGCGCGCGGCATCGGCTGCGCGACCATCAGTGGTGGTGGGCCGCGGCCTTGGATTCCTTGCCGTAGACATCCGCCCATACGCGCTTCTTCAGCATGTAGAGCAGCGCACCGAAGACGATCAGGAAGAGCATCACGCGAAGGCCCATGCGCTTGCGCTCCTCCATCTTGGGCTCGGCCGCCCACATCATGAAGGCGGACACGTCCTTGGCGTATTGCGCGAGCGTCTGCGGCGAGCCGTCGGTGTAATCCACCTGGCCGTCGTTCAGCGGCTGCGCCATCGCGATGATGTTGCCCGGCATGTACTTGTTGTAGTTCTGGCCCGGTTCGATCTTCACGCCCGGCGGCGGATCGACGTAGCCCTGCAGCAGCGACGTGATGTAGTCGGGGCCCTGGGCCTGGTACTGGGTGATGGCGTCGAACACGAACAGCGGGAAGCCGCGTTCGAAGGTGCGGGCCTTGGCCAGCAGTGACATGTCCGGCGGATAGGCGCCGCCGTTGGCCGCTACCGCCGCCTGAACGTTCGGGAACGGGGACGGGAAGCGGTCGGATGGCCGGCCGGGGCGCTCGAACATGTCGCCCTGGTCGTTGGGTCCGTCCTTGATCTGATACTCGGCCGCCAGCGCCTGGATCTGCTCGCGACTGAATTCCGGGCCGCCGGGCTCGGCCAGGTTGCGGAACGCGACCCGGCTCAGCGAGTGGCAGCCGGCACAGACCTCGCGATAAACCTTGAAGCCGCGCTGGAGTTGCGCCCGGTCGTACGTCCCGAACGGCCCGGCAAAGCTCCAGGAGTTGCGCGGCGGGATTTCCGTTCCGCCGCCGGCCGACAGAGCCGGCGAGGCGGCTACGAGCGACGCTGTAAGCGCGACGACGGCGGACAGTCCAGCGACGGAGGCGGACATCGGGAACACGCGCACAGGGTCAGCCCTTCCGTTCCGGCGTCGCCGCCGCGCCCACGGGCATGGCCGGTCCACCATGGCCGCTGACCTTCTTGACGACCGCCTCGGCGATCGAGGCCGGGAGCGACAGCGGCTTCTCGATCAGCCCCATCGCCGGCAGGACGAGGAGGAAATGCGCGAAATAATAAGCCGTCAGGATGCGTCCGAACCCGGTCATGTCGAGAACGACGGTTTCTCCGATCAGCAGCACCGCCTTGTCGGTAGGCTGCGACCCGACATAACCGAGCAGCACGCAGGTCACGACGAAGATCCAGAAGAAGATGCGGTAGGTCGGCCGATAGACGGTCGACCGGATCTTCGAGGTATCCAGCCAGGGCAGGAACGCCAGGATCGCGATCGACGCGAACATCAGGACGACGCCGCCGAGCTTGTCCGGGACGACGCGCAGGATGCCGTAGAACGGCAGGAAGTACCATTCCGGCACGATATGCGCCGGCGTCTTCAGCGGATCGGCCGGGATGTAGTTGTCGGCGTGGCCGAGATAGTTCGGGATGTAGAACACGAA
>CAZVMY010000329.1:2007-3929 GCA_964628955.1 uncultured Methylocystis sp. | reverse complement strand
TTGCCGACCAGCGTCACCTTCGGATCGCCCTGATCGCCCCAGGCGATGTCGACGAGGCGGGGCGCGACCGCGGACGCGCGCCCGACCGCGTGGATCATCGGGAAACCCTCGGTCAACAGGTCGTCACCGACGATCACGCGCGCCTCGGCACCGTTGACCCTGGCGACCTCCAGTGCCGCGTCCGCGAGCGCGGCCGGGTGCAGGTCGGATGCCGGCGTGTTGACGAGATCGCGGGCGATGAAGACGCCGCCGGCGATCCGCTCGATGGCGACCCGGTCGGCGCCATCCGGCACCACGAGCCGCACGCCGGGATCGTCCGACTGGCGATAGCGGTCGAACCGGTACGAGCCCATCACGAAGGCGAGCGTCTCCAGCGAAGGGTCGTCGAGGGGCCCGGCGAACCGATAGGTGCCCGCCGGCAGGCCGGTCGCCAGACGCCCGGCCCGCAGCCGATCCGGATGCTGCTCGTCTCGGGGGGCGGCGCCCAGCAGCACCGCCGCGATCGCCCCCGTCGCATCGGGCACCAGCCCGATCCGTCCGGGCTTCGGCTTGTATCCCGAGGCCGCCAGGAACGCCGCGCCGGCGGCAGGCAATCCGGTCAGCAGGTCGGCATAACCTTCCGCGTCGACGACATGGACCGGAACGGCGTCGTCGGCCCGATCGACGAGCGGGAAGCGGCGGTCTGTAAGTGAGGGCATCGGCGGTACCGGCGGGAACGAAGCATGTCGTAACACACCGGCGCCGAGGCCCGAAACGGCCAAGGGCTGCCGCCCCGGCAGGGATTAACCCTCCGTTAGGGTTAACCGCCTATTCATGATTCCGCTTCAGCTACCCGCCGCGCGGGCTCGCGGCCACGAACGGATCACGTGCCATGAAGTCGACCGCCGTCCTTGTTCGTGGATCCCGCCGTCGCCGGCAAGGCAGACGCTCGACCGTCGCCGGGACGGCGCTGCTCGCCGCGAGCCTGGCGCTGGGCGGGTGCATGCCGCGAGGCGTCGGTCTCATCGCCCAGGACGTGACGGGTGCTCTGGGCGTCCGTGACGCGTTCCAGAGCGATGCTGTCCAGAGCGACTCGGCGGCGCGCGCCGATCTGCCGGCGCTGGCGCAACGTTACGACCAGTCGCCCGGCGAGAAGCGCGCCTCGTTGGCTTATGCCAGGGCGCTGCGCGCGTCGGGCCAGGCAGGGCAGGCGAATGCCGTGCTTCAGACGGCAGCGATCAAAACTCCCAAGGACGTCGAGGTTCTCGCGCATTACGGCAAGTCGCTGGCCGAGATCGGCCGGCACAAGGAAGCGATGGAGGTGCTCAGCCGCGCCCATTCGCCCGACAGGCCGGACGCCCGCATCCTTTCGACGCAGGGCGCGATCGCCGACGAACTCGGCGATCCGGACGCGGCGCTCGGCTATCATCAGGCCGCGCTGCGGCTTGCGCCGGACGATCCCATCATCCTCTCGAACCTGGGTCTGTCGCATGCCCTGGCGAAGCGTCTGCCGGAGGCCGAATCGACCTTGCGCCGAGCGGTCGCGAACCCCCGGGCCGATGGCCGGGTCCGCGCCAATCTCGCGCTTGTGCTGGGGCTGCAGGGCAAGTTCGCAGAGGCCGAGGACGTGGCCGCCCGCGATCTACCACCGGCCGAGGCCGCCGCCAACGTCGCCTACATGCGGTCGATGATCTCGCAGTCGAACAGCTGGAAGCAGCTTCGCACGCTCGACCGCAAGCCGAAGACGGACGGCCGCTGAGCCGTCAGCGCCGACCGGCCGTCACTGCCACTTGAAGACCTGGATCAGCGCCGGCGTCATGATGACGACGAACAGCACCGGCAGGAAGAACAGGATCATCGGCACGGTCAGCATCGGCGGCAGAGCGGCCGCCTTCTTCTCGGCCTCGTTCATGCGCTGGTCGCGGCTCTCCTGCGCCAGCACG
>CAZVMY010000329.1:0-1997 GCA_964628955.1 uncultured Methylocystis sp. | reverse complement strand
ACATCATCGTGCCTTTTGACGAGTTGCCCCCGTTCCACATTGAAGAGGCCGTGCCGTAGCGCTCGGCCTGTACCATGGCCGTGCAAACCGCCTTCACACCTTCGAGGCCAGTGCGCTTGCCCAGGTTCTCGAATGCGGACCGCCGGTCGGGGAGATAGGACATCTCCGCGGCGGTGAGCGTGAACTCCTCGGCCAGCTCGATCGACTGGGTGCCGACCTCGCCCGCCACCTTGCGGAACGCATGCTCGATCGACACGCCCGATTCCACGCAGATCAGGAGCAGATCGAGCGCATCGGGAAAAGCGCGCTTGATCGACTGCTGACGCTTGGTGATCTGGTTGCGCAGGAAGATCTCCGGCAGCTTGATGCCGAGATACGCTCCGCCCAGGCCGATCCCGAACTTGACGATGGGCGGCTGGTCGAGTGTCGCGAAGAAGAACACGTAGACGAGCGTGACCGCGAACAACGCGATCGGCATCACCAGCCGGAAGAACAGGAAGGCGTACTCGGCGGTAGGGCCGCGGTAGCCGGCCATCACGAGCTGTTCCTTTGCGCTCTCGACGCCGAGCCAGCTCGACAGGTTGAACTGGTCGGCGAAGCGCTTCAGGAACGCCTTCGGCTCGACCTTGAGCGACTGGCGCTGCTGGCCCTTGGCCATCCGTTCGCGCTCGCGGACACGGATGCGGTCGCGCTCCAGCGCCACCGCCTTCATCCGCTTGTCGAGATCGTTGGTCTCGAGCAGCGGCAACGCGACGGTCAGCACTGCGGCGGCGGCGCCGAGCCCGGCCAGGACCATGGCGAGGAACTGTGGCTCGAACAGGCTGGCGAGGTTCATGGAGCCGCCTCAGATGTCGAACGTGATCATCTTGCGCATGACCAGGACGCCGCAGATCATCCAGAACCCGGACACCGCGATGCCGATCTTGCCCGACGTCGTCGTCCACAGGAGCTTGATGTAATCGGGGCTCGAGAAGTAGACGAGAATGGCGACCACGAACGGCAGCGCGGCAATGATCGCCGCCGATGCCTTGGCTTCCATGCTCATCGCAACGATCTTCGCCTTCATCTGACGGCGCGCGCGGATGACCTTCGACAGGTTGCCGAGCGCTTCCGAGAGGTTGCCGCCGGCCTTCGACTGGATTTCCATCACGATCGCGAAGAAGTTCGCCTCCGAGACCGGAACCCGCTTGACGAGCATGGCGCAGGCTTCGGGTACCGTCAGGCCGAGCGTCTGCGCCTCGACGATCTGTCGGAACTCGGTCCTGACCGGTTCGGCCGATTCCGAGGCGATGATGCGCAGGCAGTCGCCCACGGGCAGGCCGGACTTGATGCCGCGGACGATGACGTCCATCGCGTTCGGGAATTCCTCGAGAAAGCGGTTCATGCGCTGCTTGCGCAGGAAGCCGATCACCCACTGCGGCAGGCCGAACACGCCGATCAGAAGGCCCAGCAAGGCGGCCAACGGCTCGAACGTGAGTGCGAGGAAGAGCAGGGCGCAGCCGACGCCAGATAGAGCGCTGATGAGGAAGAACTTGCGACGGCTCCAGTTGAGCCCGGCCTGCGAGAGGCGATCCTCGAGCGTGAGTTTCGTCTTGGACTTCTGCCGCGCGTCCAGTTCGCGCAGGCTTTCGGCGACCTGCTTCTTGCGCTGCCCGACTTCGATCTGGCGACCGACGACCTGCCTGTGCGTAGCGACGTCGACGAAGGCGTTCTGACGCTTCTGCGCCGCCGCGTCGCCCGAGAGGTAGGGATAGGCGATCGCATAGGCGACGCCGCCGAAGCACACGGCGCCGAGCGCCGCGAGGGCGAGTTCGCTCAGGTCCATGAGGTGCTCCGGCTACGCGACATCAGGCGACCTCGGCGGCATCGAGCGCCGCGCCGAGGTTATGCTCCTCGTTGAAGTAGCGCGCGCGCTCCCAGAACCGGGGCCGGCCGATCCCCGTCGAGCGGTGCACGCCGGTCAGCTTGCCGTTCGCGTCCTCCCCGGTGATGTCGTA
>CAZVMY010000328.1:0-3936 GCA_964628955.1 uncultured Methylocystis sp. | reverse complement strand
AGACTACGAGGAGATGCTCACATGGCTTCTCTTCGACACATCGCTGCTGGAGGCACGGAAGACGCCCAGCCAGGCGGTGATCGACCCGGCCGGCGTCGTGCAGAGCCAGGTCGTCGAGAGCGGCCTCGGCGGCGCGCACGCGGGACTGCGCCTCGTTCTCAACGGATCGCAGAGCAGCCGGACCCAGTCGGCGCGCTTCGTGACGGACTTCTTCGGCTCGGGAGTCCAGCACATCGCGCTGGCGACCCGCGACATCCGCGACACTGTCGCGCGCATGATCGCCAACGGCGTGGCGATGCTGCCGATCCCCGCCAACTACTACGACGACCTCGAGGCGCGCGGCGATCTCTCGTCCGCCGCGATCGACGAACTGCGGGGGCTCGACATCCTGTACGACCGCGACCAGAACGGTGTGTTCTTCCAGGCATATACGCGGTCGCTCGACGGCGGGTTCTTCTTCGAGTTCGTCCAGCGGGACGGTTATGCGGGCTACGGAGCGCCCAACGCCGGCATCCGCCTCGCGGCACAGGCGCGGCTCGCGCGTCCGGCCGCGATGCCGCGGCGATAGCGGCCGGTCCGCTCGGTTGCTGCCTGGAGGAGTGTTCCGATGCCGCCATCCGACAGGTTCCTGTCCGGCTTCGCCCGCCACCGGGTCAAGACCGGGGCGGGTGACATCCACCTTGCGGAGGCCGGCAGGGGCGGCCGGCCCGTCCTGCTGCTGCACGGCCATCCGCAGACGCATCTGACCTGGCACCGGGTCGCGCCGGCGCTTGTGGCGGCGGGGTTCCACGTGATCGCGCCGGACCTGCGCGGCTACGGCGACAGTGCTCGTCCGCCGGGCGGCGAACGCCACGCCGGCTACTCCAAACGCGCTATGGCGGCCGATCAGATCGAGATCATGGCCGCCTTCGGCCATCGCCGGTTCGCCGTCGTGGGACACGACAGGGGCGGGCGCGTCGCCCATCGCCTTGCCCTCGACCATCCCGACGGCATCGAGCGGCTGGCCGTGCTCGACATCGCGCCGACGCTCACGATGTACCGCCGGACGGACCGGGCCTTCGCGACGCGCTATTTCTGGTGGTTCTTCCTGATCCAGCCGGAGCCGTTGCCGGAACGGCTGATCGGCGCCGATCCCGCCTTCTTTCTGGAAACGCATCTGCGCGGCCAGTCGATGACACCCGGCTGTCCGGACCCGGACCTCGTGGCGGAGTACCTGCGCTGCTACCGCCTGCCCGGAACGATCCATGCGATCTGCGAGGATTACCGGGCTGCGGCCACCATAGACCTCGATCACGATCTCGCGGACGAAACGACGGGACGGCTGGTCATCGCGCCGCTGCTGGCGCTCTGGGGCGAAAAGGGCACGGTCGGCAGCCTCTACGACGTGCTCGCCACGTGGCAGGAGAAGGCGACGGAGGTCTCGGGCAAGGCGCTGCCCTGCGGGCATACGCTCCAGGAAGAATGCCCGGTCGAGACCGTGGCCGCCCTGCTGGACTTCCTGGGATAGTCAGGCGGACCGTTCCTTTGGCGTCGGCCGCCTCGGCACCTGCACGCCCGGCACCGCCGCCCGCGGCGTGCCCGTCAGCGTGCGGGTCAGCTGTCCCATCGCCTTGAGGATGTCGAGGATCGCCCGCTCGCCCTCGTACCGGCTCTCGACCATGGCCCTCCGCGAGCTGAAATAGGACATCTGGCTGTCGAGCAGCTCGAACACGCTGCGCCGCCCGGCCTTGAACTGCTCGAGATAGAGCTCCTGCACCGTGGCCGACGTCCGCACTCCTTCGCCCAGCAGCCGGGCCTTGGTGCCGCCCGAAGCGATCGCCCGGTACGCCTGGCGGACGTCCGCTTCGAGCTGCTCGCGCTCGTTGAGGAAGGACATCTCGCTGCCCTGCCGGCGCGCGTCGAGCTGTGCGACCGTCGCCTGCTGAAGGCCGCCGTCGAGGAACCGGTAGCGCAGCGACACGAGCGCGCGCGCCTCGAACTGGTTGCGGTAGTTCTGCACGGAGGCATAGCTCTTGCTGTCTCCATCCGCCTCGAGCTGTAGCTTGGGCAGGGCGGACGCGGTCTGGAAATCGATCTCGCGGCTGATCGACTTCGTCGTGCTCGCGATCGAGCCGAGCCGCGGGTTGCGCTGCACCGCTTCCGCGATCGCCTCTTCTGCCGACGCGGGGATCGCCCCGCGCATCACCGGCACACCGGCGAGCCGGTTCGGCCTGAGCTTCGTCAGCCGGTGGAACTGCTCCTCGGCGCCCAGGGCCTGCAGGCTCATGTCCGAGCGGATCGCGGTCACGTCGGTGAGGCGGGACAGCACCCGACCGAGGTCGGCGGACGTGCTGTTGCCCTCCCGCACGTTCGCCTCGACGATCGTCGCGAGCCGTTTGTGGGCGCCGATCGTCTCGTCGACCACGGCGAGCAGCGCCCGGGTCTCGAGCACCTTCATGTAGGCGAGCGCGGTGCGGTAGCCGATGTCCTCGACCTTGTCCTGCAGCTTCAGCCGTTCGGCATCCATGACGAGCCGCGCCCGGTCGATGTCGGCGTTGGTCGCCCCGAAATCGTAGATGAGCTGCCGCAGGAACAGCGATCCGTCGAGACGGCCGTCGGCCTCGCCCGGCCCGACTGCGAACGGTCCGATCTCGCCCTGATAGGTGCTCGACAGGTTCGGTCCCGCGCCGATCCGGCCTTCGAGGGTGGGATAGAGGCCCGCTTCCGAGATCGAGACACCGGCCCTGGCTTCGCGCACCCGCGCCTCGCTGACGCGGATGTCGGGGTGGCTGTAGACGGCGCTCGCGACCGCGTCGACCAGCGGCAGGCTGCCGGTCCGGCCGAAGGGTCGCGGCTCCTGAGCGGTCGTCTCCGTCCTTATCGATGCTGAAGCCGCGGCAGCGGGTTTTGCCCCCGTGGGCTCGCTTTCCCGGGTTACTCCGGTTGGAACGGCGGATGCCGCCAGCGTCTCCGGCGGGGCGCCGCCCGCGTGCTGGCAGCCTGCGAGGACGAGAGCCGCGACGGGCAGCACGAAGCCGAGGGTCCCGATCCGCGATGCCCCGACCCGGACGAGGCACGTGCGACGGATGGGACGCGGCAGGCCTCGCATCGCCGGGTCAGGCCAGGACGAGTGCGGCGCGTGACCGTCCGCGACGGAGCCGCTCGAAGGCCGTCGTGGCGCGTTCGAGAAGCATCCGGAACATCATCTCCACAACACTCTCGAAGGCGACCGGATCGTCCGGTTTTGGCGCCGTTCTCGACGCGGTCCGGCGATCGACCGCTTGGCGGTTCGGGTTGGCCACGAGGCCGAACGCATAGGCTACTGGAAACCGCACCGACGGGCTGCCCCGCGGGGAGGGCCGGAGAGGCCCTTTACGCCACTACCGCGATTCGTAGTCGGCGCCTTGGAATTGCGCAAGCAATCGCGCGGTCGGGTCAGGCCCTCTGTTGAAAACGCAGAGCCGATCCCGAACGCGCCGCGAAGAACGCGTCCATCTTGTCCTTGTTCATGGGCCGCGCGAAGTAGAAGCCCTGTAGGAAATGGCAGCCCGAGGCCCGCAGGAAGATGTGGTGCTCCAGGCTCTCGATGCCTTCCGCCTGAACGGCCAGGCCGAGCGACCGGCCGAGCGCCACCACGCTGTGGACGATCGCGGCGCCGCCCGATCCGGCGCTGAGGCCCCTCACGAAGAACTGGTCCACCTTCAGCTTGTCGAACTTGAAGCGGCGCAGATAGCTGAGCGAGGCGTAGCCCGTTCCGAAGTCGTCGAGCGAGATCTTGAAGCCTTTTTCGTGGAACGCCGCGATCACGCCGATCGCCTGGTCGGCGTCCTCGACCAGCACGCCTTCGGTGATCTCGATCTCGATCCGGCGCGGTTCGATCCCGGCCCCGGCGGCGAGTCCGGCGATGGAGGCGACCAGATCCTTGCGCCGGAACTGGACCGGCGACACGTTGATGGC
>CAZVMY010000327.1:2757-3967 GCA_964628955.1 uncultured Methylocystis sp. | reverse complement strand
GCTCGAACGCTTCATGAGCGAGGTCGCGGCCGTTGAGGACATCACGGAGACCGAGGCGATGAAGCGGATCGAGACGAATCTCGCCCGCAATCCGCGCCGCGCCAAGGGCGTCGTGGAAGCCGTGAACGAGGCGGACGCGGACGACGAGGCCGAGGCGGCCTGATCGCCTGGTCGAACTCAGACATCGTTCGGCAGCCGGGCATCCGCCCGGCTGTTTCCTTTTGGGGCCTGGTCGGCTGGACTTGCTCGTCCGGTCGTCGGACCGTCGTCAGGCGGCCTGGACGACACCGGCCAAGATCGATCGGAACAGCGGCAGACCGTCTGCGCCACCGACGGCGGGGTCGACGAAGTTTTCGGGATGCGGCATCAGCCCGAGCACGTTGAGACGTTCCGAATAGATCCCGGCGATGTCGCCGCTCGCTCCGTTGGGGTTATGACCGACCGTGCCGGACGCGTCGCAATAGCGGAAGGCGATCCGCCCCTCGCCTTCCAGACGCTCCAGCGTGGCGGCGTCCGCCACGAAGTTCCCCTCTCCGTGAGCGACGCACACCTCGATCGGCTGGCCCGGGCGATAATGGTGGGTGAACGGCGTATCGTTCCGCTCGACCCGGATGTGCTGCAGCCGGCAGACGAACCTCAGCCCCGCGTTGCGCATCAGGACACCGGGCAGCAACCCGGCCTCGCAGGCGATCTGGAACCCGTTGCAGATGCCCAGAACGAACCCGCCTGCCGACGCGTGGCGGCGCACGGCATCCATGACCGGTGCACGGGAGGCGATGGCGCCGCAGCGCAGATAATCGCCGTAACTGAAGCCTCCCGGCAGCACGACGAGATCGGTTCGGGGCGGCAGGTCGTGGTCCTGATGCCACGCCATCGTGACCCGCGCACCAGCGAGCCGCAACGCCCTGGCGACGTCGCCATCCCGGTTCGATCCCGGGAACACGACGATTACCGCCCGGAAGGCACGGTCGCTCGCGAACGTCGGCTCGTTCATGGAATGATCTCGATGCGATAATTCTCGACCACACTGTTGGCGAGAAGCCGCTCGCAGGCTGCCGTGAGCGTGGACCGCGCCGCCTCGTCGTTTGTGGCGTCGAGTTCGATGTCGAAGACCTTGCCCTGCCGCACCGCGCCGATCCCGCCGATTCCCAGCGACGTCAGCGCGCCCTCGATCGCCTTGCCCTGCGGATCGAGCACGCCGGTCTTCAGC
>CAZVMY010000327.1:0-2747 GCA_964628955.1 uncultured Methylocystis sp. | reverse complement strand
CTTTCATGATGGCTCCGGCTGCGTGTGTGGGAACGGGGTGTCGCCGTCGGCTTAGTGGCAAAGCGCGACGCCGGCAACGCCGAAGCCCCGCGCGAACGGCGCCGGAGGCGCTTGTCCGACGAACTGGAATCCTCCTAGTGACCAGTACGGCACGGCCGACCTGCCGGAAGAACAGGGAGCACGGCGCATGTTCGGTGGCTTCGGACCGCAGGCACTGGCATTCTTCAAGGCGCTCGACTTCCATCAGGATCGTGCCTGGTTCCAGGACAACAAGGACCTGTACGAGCGCGAGTTGCGCCAGCCGATGGCAGCACTCGTCGCCGACCTCACCGACCGGTTCGCGGCGACCGGCATCCCGCTCGCGGGCGACCCGAAGCGCTCGGTCTTGCGCATCCACCGCGACGTCCGTTTCTCGAAGGACAAGCGGCCGTACAAGACCAACATCGGCGCCACGCTGACCCGCGACGGCTCGAAGATGTCACAGGGGCTTCTCTATCTGCATGTCGCACCCGACCGGAGCTTCGCGGCGGCCGGCTTCTATCAGCCGGAGCCCGCAGAGCTGGCCGCGATCCGGGCGTCGATCCTGCGCCAGCCCGAACGCTGGCGCGCGGTGGTCCGAGGCCTCGACGCGGCGGGGCTGTCGTTCTCATCCGAATATCGGCTATCCCGGTTGCCGCGGGGCGTTCCGGCCGATATCGCGCCCGACCTCGCCGAAGCGCTCCGGCTGAAATCCCTCGTCGTGAGCCGGCCTTTCGGCGAAGCCGACATCCATCGTCCCGATCTCGTCGAGACGGTTCAGGATTTCGCCTCGTCGGCGCTGCCGCTGCTGACGTTCGCCTGGGCCGCGGTCGACACCCTGCGCAGCGGCGAGGCCGGTCCGACTCCATGACGTGAAGCGCCGTCCGGCGCACGGCCGTGGACACCCGGCGGGTTCGCGGTCAACTTACGCCCCGGAACGAACACGATCGGGAGACCGCCGCATTGGTCGACATCGCCACCCGGGTCTGGAACCACACCTGGAAGATCGATCCGATCGTCCGCTCGGTGATCGACACCGACTTCTACAAGCTTCTGATGGCGCAGACGATCTTCAGGCGTCACCGGGACCAGCGCGTGACGTTCGGCGTGCACAACCGCACGAGGTCGGTCCGGCTCGCCGACCTCGTCGATATCGGCGAGGTGCGCGAACAACTCGACCACGTGCGCAGCCTCAAGCTGTCGCGGGGCGAGGACACGTGGCTCCGCGGAAACACCTTCTACGGCAAGCGGCAGATTTTCTCGGCCGAGTTCATGGACTGGCTGGGTGGCTTCCGGTTTCCGCCCTACGAACTGGAACGTCGGGACGGTCAGTACGTGCTGACGTTCGAGGGTTCGTGGGTCGAGACCACGATGTGGGAGATCCCGGCGCTCGCGATCCTGAACGAGTTGCGCTCGCGCGCGGTGCTGAGAAGCCTCGGAAAATTCGAGCTGCAGGTGCTCTACGCCCGCGCCATGACGCGTATCTCGGAGAAGATCGATCGGCTGAAGCGCCTGCCCGGCCTGCGCATCGCCGATTTCGGGACGCGGCGGCGCCACGGCTTTCTGTGGCAGGACTGGTGCATCCAGGCGATGATCGAGGGGCTGGGCGACGCCTTCACGGGGACGTCGAACTGCCTCATCGCGCTGCGCCGCGAGGTCGAGGCCATCGGCACGAACGCACATGAACTCCAGATGGTCTACGCGGCGCTGGCGGAGGACGATCGGGCGCTCGCCGACGCCCCCTACAAGGTGCTCGCGGACTGGATGGAGGATTACGACGGCAATCTGCGGGTGCTGCTGCCGGACACCTACGGGTCATCGCAGTTTCTGGAGCGCGCGCCGCAGTGGATGGCCGAATGGACAGGCATCCGCGTCGATTCGAAGGAGCCCATCGAGGGCGGCGAGGAAGCGATCGGCTGGTGGCGCTCGCGCGGCCAGAACCCGCTCGACAAGCTCGTGCTGTTCTCGGACGGGCTCGACATCGACGCGATCGAACGCATCCACCGGCATTTCGCCGGAAGGGTGCGGCTCGGCTACGGCTGGGGTACCCTGCTGACCAACGATTTCCGCGGCTTCGCGAAAGACGGAGCGCTCGATCCGATCTCGATCGTGTGCAAGGTCGTGTCGGTGAACGGCCGCGGTGCGGTGAAGTTCTCGGACAACCCGTCGAAGATCATGGGTCCGCCGGACGAGGTCAGCCGATATGCCCGCGTCTTCGGGCTGCCGGTTCCGGCCGGGAACGCAAGGGTCCCCGTGCCGGTCGTCTGAACTCGACCCGGCTTAGCCGATCTGACGGCGTCAGGTCACGAGCCGCGGCCCGGTGGCGCCCACCCGTTCGTTCTCCGACAGGATGCCGAGGCGCCGCGCAACCTCCGAATAGGCCTCGATGAGGCCGCCCATGTCCTTGCGGAACCGGTCCTTGTCCATCTTGTCGTTCGACTTGATGTCCCAGAGCCGGCAGGAATCCGGACTGATCTCGTCGGCGACCACGATCCGCATGAGATCGCCCTCGAACAGCCGGCCGGTCTCCATCTTGAAGTCGACGAGGCGGATGCCGACGCCGAGGAAAAGCCCGGTAAGGAAATCGTTCACCCGGATGGCGAGCGCCATGATGTCGTCGAGTTCCTGCGGCGTCGCCCAGCCGAACGCCGTGATATGCTCCTCGGAGACCATCGGATCATGCAGCGCGTCGTTCTTGTAGTAGAACTCGATGATCGAGCGCGGCAGTT
>CAZVMY010000326.1:0-3974 GCA_964628955.1 uncultured Methylocystis sp. | reverse complement strand
CGACGGCCATATCGTCATGGAGCGTCAGATCGCCGAGCGCGGGCGCTATCCCGCCATCAACGTTCTGAAGTCGGTGTCGCGGACCATGCCGCGCTCCTGCGACCCCGCCTACTGGCCCACCGTCGTGAAGGCGCGGCGGCTCATGGCGACCTATTCCGACATGGAGGAACTGATCCGGCTCGGCGCCTATCGCCGCGGCACGACGGCGGAGGTGGACGAGGCGATCGAGCGCAATCCCGGGCTCGAATCTTTTCTGGCGCAGGGTAAGGAAGAATCAACCTCCCTTGCCGATAGTTACGTCCGTCTCGCGGAAGTCGTGGGCGACGCCGGCCAGGAGGCCTGAGGCGCCCGCAAGGATCATTCGACTTCATAAGGAGTTGTGTCGGCGATGAAGTCGCGGGAAACACTCATGCGCCTGAAGAGGTTCCAGGTCGACGAGAAGCGTCGGCGCGTGGCGCAGATCGAGGCCATGATCGCCGATTTCGAGCGTATGGCGAACGACCTGACGCGCGAGATCGAGAACGAGGAGCGCCGCGCCGGCATCTCGGATACCGCGCATTTCGCGTATCCGACCTATGCCAGGGCGGCGCGCGTGCGGCGCGACAACCTCTCGAATTCGGCGAACGAGCTCAAGGGTCAGCTCTCCGAAGCCAAGGAGCAACTCGAGATCGCTTTCGAGGAGCTCAAGAAAGTCGAGATCCTCGACGACCGCGAACGTGCGGCCGAGCGTGTCGAGGCGGCAGCCCGCGATCAGGTCGAGCTCGACAGGATCGCCTCGCGCATCCGCATGACGGCGCGCGGCTGAATTTTCATACGATCGGGAACCAGGATGCGGCGTCGCGCGGCAGCGTGCCGCCGAGCCGTGGATCGGCCGCGATCTCGATTGCGCGCCGATAGGGCACGAAGCCCGACCGCATGTAGAACGGCACTGCCTGCTGGTGATCGAGCGTGCAGGTGTTGACCGTCATCCGGCGGATCGCCGGCTCGCGGCTCCAGGCACGCTCCAGCGCATGGTTCATCAGGAACCGGCCGGCGCCCGTCCCCAGGAGAGCCGGGACCAGGCCGAAGAAGGCGAGATCGCAGAGGGCCGTCTGACGGAAATCGAGCTCCAGCATCCCGGACGCCTCTCCTCTCGAGAACAAGGCGTACACTTCGACGTCGTCCCGCCCGATGATGGCGGCGAGCGCCTCGTCCGACAGCTTGAGCCGCGAACTCCACAGCCAGGGCCGGCCGACGGCGTGGAACAGGTCGCGATAGGTCGCGGGCCGGAGGTCCACGGGCCGTGTGATCGACAGGCCCTCGAGCGGCGGAACCGGCCGCAGGATCGGTCGTTCGTTCATCTCCAGATAGGTCACGACGTCGGCGATCATGCCGGGCGCGAGCGGATGATGACCGGCGGGAAGCATGGCGCCTCGATAGAACCTGTCGCGGCGAGCGGCAACCGCCCGGACCCGTCCGACGAACCGCGAACTTGCCGGGACCGATGCGCTGAGGCAGGAACGTGCGGCAGCGGGCGCCCCATATCGCGCGAGCCACGGCCGTGCGACAGACGAGTGTTCTCCTCAAAGGACCGTCATGGCCAAGATGTCCCCGTCCGACGGCCGATCGTCGCCGCTGCGCCGACTGAAAGACGCGTTCTGGCCGGTCGTCGGGCTCGGCGCGGTGGTGCTTTCCTTCTGGCTGCTGTGGCAGGAACTGGCCGGCGTATCGGTCAGCGACGTCACGGCCAGGCTGCAGAACATCCCCTTGCAGAGCTATCTGCTCGCCGGCGCATCGACGCTCGTCGCCTACGGCGCGCTCGCCTGGTACGACCGCATCGCGCTGATCCACCTCGGCATCCGGCACATCTCGTGGCTGTTCATCAGCC
The DNA here is from genome assembly GCA_964628955.1 of uncultured Methylocystis sp. Taxonomy (GTDB): domain Bacteria; phylum Pseudomonadota; class Alphaproteobacteria; order Rhizobiales; family Beijerinckiaceae; genus CAZVMY01. Next base: position 2,107 of record CAZVMY010000326.1, on the reverse strand, counting down.
TGTGTTCGTTCACGACCTACGCGCTGTCGCACAACATCGGCGCCTCGGTGTTCTCCGGCGGCGTGGTGCGGTACCGGGCCTACACCGCCAAGGGATTGAGCCCCACCGAGGTGGCCGTGCTGGTCGCCGTCTGCTCGCTGACGTTCCTGCTGGGAACCGTGCTCCTGGCCGGCTTCGTCCTCGTTCTCGAACCCGACCAGCTGGCGCGGCTGGCCGGGCTGCTGCCGCCGCTGCTGACGCGTCCCGAGACCGCCCGGCTGATCGGATTCGCCTTGCTGGGATTCATCGCCCTCTATCTCGCCGGCTCTATGCTGCGTCTCAGGCCGCTCCGGTTCGGATCGTTCACACTGGAGTACCCGCGTCCGGCGGTGACGATCCGCCAGATGTTCGCCGCGCCGCTGGAACTGCTCGGCGCGGCCGGGATCATCTATTTCGCCCTCCCCGATGCCGGGAACCCCGGCTACTTCGTGGTGCTGGCGGTGTTTCTCGCCTCGTTCTCGGCGGGACTGGTGAGCCATGCGCCGGGCGGCCTCGGCGTGTTCGAGATTGTGTTTCTCACGGCCATGCCGGAACTCGCCAAGGTCGACGTGCTGGCGGCCCTGCTCGTCTTTCGCCTTCTGTACCTGCTGATTCCGCTCGCCCTCTCGGTGCCGGTGGTTCTGCTCTTCGAGAAGGGGCAGTTCGACCGGCGGCGACGCGAGGCGGCGGAGGCTCCGCCGTCGCGCTGAGGTCAGAGGCCTGAGGTCAGATCGAGCCGACGGTCTTGAGCCGCGCGCGGGGATGAATCTCGCCCTGCGCCATGACCGCCGTCTGCGCCCTGAAGCGCTCGACGATCGCCCGGACGTGGAGCCGCACGGCCGACGACGTGACGAGCACCGGCACCTCGCCCTCGCGCGCGGCGCGCTCGAACGCGTCGCGCAGCTCGAATACGAAGTCCTGGAGCTTCGATGGCTGCATCGCCAGATGCCGACCCTCGCCTTCGCCGACGAGCGCCTGGGCGAAACGATCCTCCCAGGCCGCCGAAAGCGTGACGATCGGCAGATGTCCGCCGGGCGTCGAATGCTGGGCGCAAAGCTGGCGCGCGAGCCGGGAGCGCACGTGTTCGGTGATCAGGCGCGGATCGCGGATGGCGCCCGCCACCTCGGAGATCGCCTCGAGGATCGCGCCCAGATCGCGGATCGACACCCGCTCGGCCAGCAGAAGCTGCAGCACGCGCTGGATGCCGGTGGTGCTGATGCTGTTGGGCACCATCTCCTTGACGAGATCCGCGTGCTCCTTGGGCAGTTCGCGCAGGAGCTTCTGCACCTCGACGAAGGACAGCAATTCGGCCGTGTTGCTCTTGATGACCTCGGTGAGATGCGTCGAGAGCACGGTGGCGGCGTCGACGACGGTATAGCCCTTGAGCTGCGCCTCGTCGCGCAGGCCGGCGTCGACCCACGTCGCCGGCAGCCCGAACGTCGGCTCGAGGAGATGCTGGCCGGGAAGCTGCACCTGACCGCCCATGGGGTCCATGGCCATGTAGGCGTTGGGCACGATCGTTCCGGCGCCTGCCTCCACCTCCTTGATCTTGATCACGTACTGGTTCGCTTCGAGCTGCACGTTGTCGAGAATCCGGACGGACGGCATCAGGAAGCCGAGCTCGGCCGCGAGCTGGCGGCGCAGCGCCTTGATCTGCTCGGTCAGGCGGTCCTCGCCCTTCTCGCCGTTGACGAGCGGCAGGAGGGCGTAGCCGATCTCGATCTTCACCTCGTCCATCTTGAGCGCGGTCGCGACCGGCTCGTCGGCCTTGGCGGTCTGTGCCTCGCTGGCGGCCTGAGCCGCGTCATGCATCGCCTTGACCTCGACGCCGCGCTGTGACCGGCCGATACGCCAGGCGAGATAACCGGCACCGGCGCCGAAGCCGAGGAACGGCAGCATCGGCATGCCGGGCAGGAGCGCGATCACGAGCATGACCGCCGACGACATGCCCAGCGCCTTGGGATACATGCCGAGCTGCTTCGACAGCGCCTTGTCCGCAGCGCCGGCGACGCCCGCCTTCGACACGAGCAGGCCCGCCGCCGTCGAGACGATCAGCGCCGGAATCTGCGTGACGAGGCCGTCGCCGACC
>CAZVMY010000325.1:3050-3977 GCA_964628955.1 uncultured Methylocystis sp. | reverse complement strand
CGCCGCCCGGACCCAAGGCGCACCACTCCGCGATCTTCGCCGACGGGCTCGGCATCGCGACCCAGTCGAGGCAGAAGAAGGCGGCGTGGCTCTACGTCCAGTGGGCGACGAACAAGGTGAACCAGGTGCGGCTGCTCAGGGCGGGCGCCGGTTCGCCCGGTCGCAACTCGCCGTTCGCCGACCGCGAGGCCGTCGCCAGTTCCAAATTCGGCAAGCAATGGTTCGACTGCATTCTTGCCTCGGCCAGGATCGGCCGCCCGGGGTTGCCGGTGATCATCCCCGTGACCGAGTTCCGCGACATCTTCGGCGTCGCCCTGACGAACACATTGGGTGGTGCTGATCCGAAGACGGAGCTGGCGAAGGCGACGGAACAGTTCAAGCCGATCCTCGAAAAGAGCGAGCAGTCGTGATCGTCGAGTCGGATCAGACCCTTCGAGGCCCGGCTTCGCCTCGCACCTCAGGGTGAGGGGCAGGGTGCGCCCGCTGAGGGGGACGCCAACCACTACCCTCGCCCCTCATGCCGAGGCGCGCGCGGTGCGTGCCTCGAAGCACGCACCATGACTGACCGGCCTCTCGAGATGACTGACCGGCCTCTCGAGGCGCCGCTGCCCCTCGCCCGCGGCGGAGCGACGCGCGCGGCGGCGTCGGAGCCGGCTTACCGCCGCGGATACTGGCTCTTCGCGCTGGCGGCCGTCGTGCTGATCCTGGCGATCATCGTCTTTCCGTGGCTCTTCACGGTCTACATGTCGGTGAACGACTGGAGCGTGACCGGGGCCGTCACCTTCGTCGGGCTGGAGAACTATCGAACGCTCTTCGCCGACCAGCGCTTCTGGGAGGCGGTGGTCCACACGCTCTATTTCACCGTGCTCGCCGTCGTGTTCCCGGTGCTGTTCGGGACGGCTGCTGCTCTGGTGTTCCACGAGAAGT
>CAZVMY010000325.1:0-3040 GCA_964628955.1 uncultured Methylocystis sp. | reverse complement strand
TCATGCCGATGATGGCGACGCCGGTGGCGGTGTCGCTCGTCTGGACGATGATGTTCCACCCCCAGCTCGGCGTGCTGAACTACCTGCTCACCTCGGTCGGCCTGCCACCCTCGTCATGGGTCTACGATGCCTCGACGGTCATCCCGACGCTCGTCATGGTCGAGGTCTGGCACTGGACGCCCCTCGTCATGCTGATCGTGCTCGGCGGGCTCGCCAACCTGCCGGCCGAACCCTACGAGGCGGCGAAGATCGACGGTGCCGACGCCGTCCAGCGCTTCTGGCGGATCACGCTGCCGCTGTTGTGGCCGTTCATCACGATCGCGCTGATCCTGCGCACGATCGACGCCCTCAAGGCCTTCGACACGATCTTCGTGATCACCCAGGGCGGACCGGGCACGGCCTCGGAAACCATGAACATCTTCCTGTACTTGCAAGCCTTCGCCTTCTTCAAGATGGGCTACGCCTCCTCGGTCGTGCTGATCTTCTTCTCGATCATCGTGGCGTTGTCGCTCCTCCTGTTGCACGTCCGCCAGAAATCGAAGTGGGACGCGTGATGCGGGCGCTGGCGGGGAAGATCGGGTTCGCGCTTTCGGTCGTCGTGCTGGTTTCGCCGGCCCTGTTCCTGTTCCTCTGGATGCTGTCGCTCTCGCTCAAGAACGAGGTCGACAACACCGCCTTCCCTCCTGTCTTCATCCCCAACCCGCCGACGCTCGCGAACTACGTCGACGTGTTCGAGCGCAACCGGTTCCTGCAATATCTCTGGAACTCTATCATGGTGACCGGCGGCGCGACGCTGATCGGCCTTCTGGTCGGCGTGCCGGCGGGATACGGGATCGCCAAGGCCAAGGCCGCGCGGTTCGCCGTGATCGTCATGATCGCGCGGATGACGCCCGCGCTGTCCTACCTGATACCGCTGTTCATCGCCTTCCAGCTGCTCGGGCTCGTCAATACGATCTGGGCGCTGCTGATCGTGCATCTGGTCATCACCATTCCGATCATCGTCTGGGTCATGATGGGCACTTTCGAGGGCATTCCGTCCGATCTCGAGGATGCGGCGCTGATCGACGGCGCGACGGTCTGGCAGAGCTTCCGCTACGTTGCGCTGCCGCTCGCAAAATCCGGCGTCGTCGTCTCGTCCATTCTCGCGTTCATCTTCTCGTGGAACAACTTCATCTTTGGCGTGGTGCTCGGCGGCAAGGATACGCGCACGCTGCCGGTCGCGATCTACAACGTGCTGACCTTCGAGCAAATTTCCTGGGGACCGCTCGCCGCGGCCGCGCTGCTGGTGACGGCACCGGTATTGATCGTGACGATCATAGCGCAGAAGCAGATCGTCGCCGGGCTGACGTCGGGCGGGCTGAAGGACGGGTAGAGGGGGTTGGGGATCAGCGACGGCAGTCAAGTACAACGCGCGAACTGCCGGCAGATCGGCTCGCCTCTCCCCGTCGCGCGGGGAGAGGGTAGGGTGAGGGGTGCCGGCAAACGCGCTTCGTCGGCAGATTTCGCGCCGAGCTGAACCACCTCTCACCGTGCCCTCTCCCCCTCGGGAGGAGAGGTCGCTGATCAGCCGGCATCGTTCTAACTCCCGACTGCCGCCTTCCCCTATTCCCCAGCCCCCACCGCCCGACTGGCCAACCCCCCGCCCCCTCCCCATCTCCAACTGATGCGCCCCGCCGACCTGCTCACGCCGCGCCCCGAGGGGCTCTACTGCCCACCTGGCGGCTTCTTCGTCGATCCGATGCGGCCGGTGGACCGCGCGCTGGTCACGCATGGCCATTCGGACCACGCGCGGTCCGGCCATGGCCACGTACTCGCCACCCGCGAGACGCTCGCCATCATGGGGGTGCGCTACGGCGCAGACTTTGCCGGTGCGACACAAGCGGCGGCGCTCGGCGAGACGATCCGCATCGGTGACGTCCGCGTCACGTTTCATCCCGCCGGCCACGTGCTCGGTTCGGCCCAGATCGCCGTCGAATACGGCGGCACCAGGATCGTCGTCTCGGGCGACTACAAGCGCACACTCGATCCGACCTGCCTGCCGTTCGAGGTCGTGTCGTGCGACGTCTTCGTCTCCGAGGCGACGTTCGGACTGCCGGTTTTTCGCCACCCGGACACGGCGAGCGAAGTCGGGAAGCTGCTGCGCTCGGTCGCGCTGTTTCCGGAGCGTGCGCATCTGGTGGGAGCCTATGCGCTGGGCAAGGCGCAGCGCGTCGTCAGCCTGATCCGCCAGGCGGGCTACGACCGGCCGATCCACATCCACGGCGCCATGGCCAAGCTGATGACGTTCTATGCCGCACAGGGCATCGATCTCGGCGAGATCAGGCCGGTGGCGGCGGCCGACCGGGCAAAGCTCAAGGGTGAGATCATCATCTGCCCGCCGGGATCGATGGCAGACCTGTGGTCGCGCAAGTTCCCCGATCCGGTGACGGCCTTTGCATCCGGCTGGATGCGCGTGCGCGCCCGCGCGCGCCAGCGCGGCGTGACGCTGCCGCTGGTGATCTCCGATCACGCCGACTGGGACGGACTCTGCGCCACGATCCTCGACACCGGCTGCGGCGAACTGTGGGTGACGCACGGGCAGGAGGATGCGCTGGTGCACTGGGCCGGCACGCGCGGCATCCGCGCCCGACCGCTGAACCTGGTGGGCTATGGCGACGAAGGCGAGGAGGCCGGCGAGACCTCGGGTGAAAATGCTGGCGATATCAGGACGAACGAGGCGGCGCCGCAGGTGCCGACCGAACCGTGAACCGCTTCGCCGCGCTCCTGGACGCCCTGGCCTACGAGCCCGGTCGCAACGCCAAGATCGCGCTGATCGCGGCCTATTTCCGGGCCACGCCGGACCCTGAGCGCGGCTATGCGCTGGCCGCGATGACCGGCGCGCTGTCGTTCCAGAACGCCAAGCCCGGGCTGATCCGCGCGCTGATCGCGGACCGCACCGACACGGTGCTGTTCGCGCTTTCCTACGACTACGTCGGCGATCTGTCGGAGACGGTGGCGCTGCTCTGGCCGACCCCATCGGGACCAGACGGCGGGCATGACC
>CAZVMY010000324.1:0-4009 GCA_964628955.1 uncultured Methylocystis sp. | reverse complement strand
AGGCGAGGTTGCGGTCGAGCGCCGCGGTCGGCCGCTTGCCGGTTTCCTGGATCGGATGGACCGGAAATTCGAGGGCGATGCCGCCCGCCTCGCGGATGCCCTCGCGGATGCGCTCGGCCAGCACGATGTGATGCCGGTTGCAGGGCGAGAGGTCGGACCCGGTCTGGGCGATGCCGATGATCGGCTTGCCGGATTGCAGTTCCTCGCGGCTGAGGCCGTAGTTCATGTAACGCTCGAGATAGAGCGCCGTCATGTCCGGGTTGTCGGGATTGTCGAACCACTGGCGCGAGCGCAGCGCCCTGATCTGCTCAGGCGTGGGGTGATGGGCCATGGCGCGCTCCCGGACGTTTCTGATGTGCATTGATCAGGTGAGACAAGCACGGTTGGGGAGCCGGCGGCAAGCCGGCGCGTTGTCTGATGAGCGCGCTGGCGCTATGCTTCCAATCAGAAAACGCAGCATATGCTTCAGGAGGGTTCGATGGCCGTGACGCTTCGGAACAAGGTCGTGGAAGCGCAGATCAAAAGTATCGGCAAGGCCACCGGGGAGGGTCCGAGCGCTCTCATCACACGACTGGTCGCCAATGAGGAAGCGAGGCTCGAAGCGGAGTATCAGGAGGGCGTGAAGCGGCGCCTCGAGGCCTTCGACAGGATGATCGCCAAGCTTCCAGTGCTCACCGATGAGCAGAAGGCCGCGATGGATCAGATCATGGACGACATGTACGACGAGGTCGGCGCACCGAAGTGATCGTCATAGAAACGTCCGTCATCATCGCACTTTTTCGCCGCGAGCCGGGATTCGAAATTTATCGAAGCCCGATCGGCGCCGCTGCGTCGCGGGCCTTGCCCGCAAGTTGCTACCTCGAGTCCGTCATGGTGATGAGCCGTGAGCGAGGCTCTCGAGCATGGCTGGATGAATTCATGGTTGAGGCTGAAATCCTGATCGAGGACGACACGGCGTCCGTCGCCCGCCTCGCCGCCGACGCCTTCCAGCGCTTCGGCAAGGGGACCGGGCACAAGGCGCAGCTCAATTTCGGCGACTGCCTGTCCTATGCTGTCGCCAAATCGCTCGACGCGCCATTGCTGTTCAAGGGCGAGGACTTCCGGCATACGGACGTGAAGAGCGCGCTCTGACGCGCGGTTCGAGGAACGCCCAGATCCCGAGGACGTGCCATGACTCCCGCACCCGTCGCCGCCTTTTCCCGCATCGGCGAGGAGAACGCCTTCGCCGTGCTCGCGCGCGCGACCGCGCTGGCGGCTCAGGGCCGGGACATCATCAATCTCGGCATCGGCCAGCCCGATTTTCCGACGCCGCCGCATATCGTCGAGGCGGCCGTCAAGGCGCTGCGCGACGGGCATCACGGCTATACGCCTGCGACCGGTATCCTGCCGCTGCGTGAGGGCGTCGCCGCCGATCTCCACCGTCGTTTCGGCGTCGCGGTGTCGCCCGATCAGGTGACGATCGTGCCGGGCGGCAAGGTCACGATGTTCATGGCGATCCTGATGTTCGGCGAGCCGGGCGCCGAAATCCTCTATCCCGATCCCGGCTTTCCGATCTATCGCTCGATGATCGAGTATACGGGCGCGACGCCCGTCCCCGTGCCGATTCGGGAGGCGAACGGCTTCGCCTTCCAGGCCGCCGAGACACTGTCGCTGATCACGCCGCGCACGCGGCTGCTCATCGTCAATTCGCCGGCCAACCCGACCGGGGGCGTCACGCCGAAGGCCGAGATCGACGCACTCGTCGCCGGCCTCGTCAGCCGGCCGCGCGTCGCGGTGATGTCGGACGAGATCTACGACCAGATGACCTACGACGGCGAGGAGCACGTCTCGCTGCTCGGCTATCCCGAACTCAGAGACCGCCTGATCCTGCTCAACGGCTGGTCGAAGACCTATGCCATGACCGGCTGGCGCATGGGCTATTCGGTGTGGCCGGGCGCGCTGGTCGACGCGGCCCGCAAGCTCGCGGTCAACTCCTACTCCTGCGTGAACGCGCCCGCGCAATGGGCGGGGCTCGCGGCACTTCAGGGTCCGCAGGATGCGATCGTCGCCATGCTCGCCGAGTTCGACCGGCGGCGTCGGGCGGTGGTCGACGGGCTGAACGGGCTGCCCGGCGTGTCGTGCATCACACCGAAAGGCGCCTTCTATGCCTTCCCCAACGTCACCGCGACGGGCTGGAAAGCCAAGACGCTCGCCTCGGCACTGCTCGAGGAGGCCGGAGTCGCCACGATCGGCGGGCCGGATTTCGGGGTGCATGGCGAGGGATACCTGCGTCTTTCGTACGCGAACTCGCTGGAGAACGTCGAGCGTGCACTGGCCCGCATGCACGCGTTTATCGCCGAACGCATGGTCGCCTGATCCCGGTACCGTCTCTTTCGGCGGTCGTCTCTGGGCGGTCCTCTCTTGGCTGCCGTCGCCCTGGTCCGTATAGCAGGGCGTCAATCCCGAACGGACGGTCCCATGGCAGTGCGGAAAGTGCCCGGCGTATCGATGCTGCTCGTCGGACTGGTAGCGGCTGCATCCGCATTCGCGCAGGAACCGACGGCAGGTTTCGTGCGGGCATCGTCGCGCATCTGCGATCCCACGCTGGCGGGCCGGGACTACGCCGAATGCCTGCGGAAGGCCCAGGAGAGCAGCGAGCGTTCCCTCCTGGATGCCATGAGCGCGGCCGCGGCCGCGATTGACAAATCTGCGGGGACCGTCGCCACCCAGCGGGCGCGCTGGAAGCGCTCGCTCGAAGATGCGCAGTCGCAATGGCTGCGCTTCCGGAACATCGAGTGTCAGGACGTCGCGCCGTTCGAGGTTTCCAACCGCAACCGGCTGTTCGAGGAGCGCGGCGCCTGCATCGTCGACAAGAACGTCGCGCGTATCGAGGACCTCAGGCGGCGCTACCCGGCGCCACCCGCCAGCTGAGTTGATGGCAGTTGACGACCTCGGCGTGGCCGAATGGTTCCCGATGCCGGATCAGCCGCGCGCGAGGAACGCGGCGAGGAACGGAAACGGCACCGATACCACCATACGGACCAGGACGAAACGCATCGGCATGCTCGGCAATTCCCAGATCAGAACCCGGTTGAGGGTGTAGAGCGACCACGCGGTGACGTAGGCCACGACCTGCGGCAGTTCCGCTCCGGCCTTGAGAGCCGCGGCGCCGAGCGCGAAGCCGACGACCGGTCCGCCCGGCGTGAGCGCGCCGGCGATGCAGGCGAGCACGGTGCCGCGGAGGCCCGAACCCGGCCCGAGCCAGGCGATCACGACGTCTTGCGGCAGGGCCTTCGCGAGAAAGCCGGACCCGATGACGCCGACCGCGACGCGCGGGATCAGCCGGAGAAACTCCTGCCAGGCGCTGCGGCTGGCGCGAACGGCCGAACCGTCGGTGCGGCGCCAGGCGACGGCGAGCAGCGCCGCGGCGACCGCGAACAGCAGGAATGTGAAAGCCGCGACGATCAAGCGGGGGGCGCGTTCTTGAGGCGATTCACGACGAAGCGGTCGAAACCGCGCGCCAGCAGCCCGGCCAGCAGCGGCATCGGCAGCGAGATCAGCATGCGCTGCCCGACGAAGCCGGTGCCGAAGAACGGCATCTCCCACACGACCGCGCGGTTGACCCCGAGCAGCAGCCACGCTGTCACGAACGCGACTGCCGCGCCGCGGTCGGCGCCGCTGACGAGGAAGGCGGCCGCGATCGGGAAGATCGTGAACGGGCCGCCGGGAAAGATCGCTCCGGCGAGACAGGCGATCGTGAGGCCCTTCAGCCCGGAACCTTCACCGACCAGCCGGGCGATCACCTCGCGCGGCACGAGGACCCGGACGAGCGCGCCGATCAGGCAGCCCAGACCGACCTTCGGCAGGATGCTGCCGAGCAGCAGCACGTCCTCTTCCAGAATGGCCAGCGACAGTCGCCAGCCATCGGTGAGGAGCACGTAGATCGCGGCGCCGAGGGACAGCGCCGCGACGAGCAGACAGGGCCAGTCGAGCCCTGCACGCCAGCGGCTCACGCCGGGTGGCTGACGAG
>CAZVMY010000323.1:0-4019 GCA_964628955.1 uncultured Methylocystis sp. | reverse complement strand
GCTGCTTCTTCGACGAGACCGCGGTGATGCGCGACGGCACGATCTTGCCGCGCTCGGAAATGAACCGCGAGAGCAGCTTGACGTCCTTGTAGTCGATCGCCGGTGCTCCCGCGCCGGAGAACGGGCAGGTCTTGCGACGGCGGAAGAACGGACGGCGGGTGGCTCCTGACATCACGCAACCTCCCCGACGGGCTCTGCAGGCATCTCTTCGCGGCGCGGACGGCGATCGTCACGGTCGCGACGGTCGTCGCGGTCACGGCGCTCGTCGCGTTCGCGACGCTGCATCATGGCCGACGGGCCTTCCTCGAGCTGCTCGACCCGGATCGTCATGAACCGGATGATGTCCTCGTTGATGGTCATCTGACGTTCCATCTCCGCGAGCGCCTTGGCGGGCGCGCGGATGTTCAGGAGCGCATAATGCGCCTTGCGGTTCTTGCGAATCCGGAAGGCGAGGGACTTGATCCCCCAGTACTCGATCTTCTCGATCGAGCCGCCATTGGCCTCGATCACAGCGCGATACTGGTCCGTCATCGCCTCGACCTGTTGCGAGGAGACGTCCTGGCGAGCCAGGAACACATGTTCGTATAGGGACATTCAAAGCCTCTCAGACAGTCGACCGCACCGGCGCGAAGCCCTTTCGAGCCCTGGAGGCCCGGACAGGTATCACTCGGAAGGCGGAGACACGGGAAGACGGGTCGATCGACCCTGTCGCGAACGCCGCGACCCTCCGTTCAGCCCCCAGCCGGAGCGCAAGAGCTGCCGTATGGTCGAAACGGCGCCGAAAAGCAAGTGCGGTCCCTGAAAGCAGAAGCCGATCCTTGACATGGCCCGAACGCCGGTGCGATCCGCCGTCACGACGTGACGGAACGACGACGTTCCGCGGCAATCGAGGCGGACGATGATGATGACGGCGCTGATCTTTCCCGGCCAGGGCAGCCAGGCGGTCGGCATGGGCAAGGCTCTCGCGGACGCTTTTCCGGTCGCCCGGACCGTCTTCGCCGAGGTCGACGATGCGCTTGGCGAGAAGCTGTCGGCGGTGATGTGGGACGGCCCGGCCGAGGCGCTCACGCTGACGGCCAACGCCCAACCGGGACTGCTCGCCGTGAGCATGGCGGCGCTCCGCGTGCTGGAGAGCGAAGCGGGACTCGATCTTGCCGCCGTCGATTGCGTCGCGGGTCATTCGCTGGGCGAGTACTCCGCTCTCGCAGCCGTCCGCTCGCTCTCGGTGGGCGATGCCGCGCGCCTGCTGCGCATCCGCGGCGAGGCGATGCAGAAGGCGGTACCGGTCGGCGACGGCGCGATGGCGGCCCTCCTCGGGCTCGATTTCGACGCGGCGCGCCGGGTCGCGGCCGAGGCGGAGGCGGGCGAGGTCTGCGAGGCGGCGAACGACAATGCCGGCGGCCAGGTCGTCGTCTCGGGTCATCGCGCCGCGGTGCAGCGTGCCATCGCGCTCGCGCAATCGGCCGGCGCCAAGCGCGCGATGTTGCTGCCGGTTTCGGCGCCGTTCCACTGCCGGCTGATGGCGCCGGCGGCCGTCGTCATGGCCGAGGCTCTGGCCAACGTCACGATTGCGCCACCCCGCGTGCCTGTGATCGCCAACATAACGGCCGCGCCGGTCACTGATCCGGCCGACATCCGTCGACGTCTCGTCGAACAGGTCACCGGCACGGTCAGGTGGCGGGAGAGCGTTGCCCTGATCGCCGCGCGCGGCGTCACCCGGTTCGTCGAGGTCGGCGCGGGAAAAGTGCTGAGCGGCCTCGTCAGGCGGATCGTCGAGGGCGCGACGACGGTTTCGGTCGGAATGCCGGCTGACCTCGACGCGTTTCGCGCGTCGGCGCGCGGCTGAAAGGGAAAAGGACGAGCCATGTTCGATCTGACGGGGCGGAAAGCGCTCGTGACGGGTGCGTCCGGCGGGATTGGGGCGGCGATCGCCCGTGCCCTGCACGCGAAGGGGGCTCAGGTGGCGCTGTCCGGCACACGCCGCGACGCGCTCGATGCGATCGCGGCGGAGTTGCCGGGCAGCTGCGTGATATCTGCGGACCTCGCGGACCGGGCCGCCCTCGAGGCGCTGGTTCCCGCCGCCGAGGCTGCGCTCGGCGGCCTCGACATCCTGGTCAACAATGCGGGCCTCACGAGGGACAACCTGTTCGTGCGCATGAAGGACGAGGAATGGGACCGCGTGCTCGCGGTCAATCTCACGGCGGGCTTCGTCCTCGCGCGCGCGGCGCTCCGCGGGATGATGAAGCGCCGCTTCGGGCGGATCGTCGGCATCACGTCGGTGGTCGCCGTCACCGGCAATCCCGGCCAGGCCAATTATGCCGCCTCCAAGGCCGGCATGATCGGCATGAGCAAGTCGCTCGCCGCGGAGGTGGCGAGCCGCAACGTGACGGTGAACTGCGTGGCTCCCGGCTTCATTCGAACGGCCATGACCGACGCGCTGAACGACAAGCAGCGCGAGGGAATCCTCGGCGTCGTTCCGGCGGGCCGGCTCGGCACCGTGGACGAGGTGGCGGCCGCCGTGATCTTCCTCGCGAGCGCCGAGGCGGCCTACGTGACCGGGCAGACGCTGCACGTGAACGGCGGACTGGCCATGATCTGAGGCGCCCGGCGGGTATCCCGCGGGCGCGGTGGCGTGATCGGGGGTCAGTTGACTTTCAGCCATTCAACGTCAATGACGAGCGCACGAGCCGGTTGGGGCTGAGCCGGGGTTGACGCCACCTGCTTCGCCAGACGTCGGTCGCTCAATCTTTTTTTCCTAACGTCGCGCACGCGGCCGAATTAGAGAACGGGAACCTGGCGAATGAGTGATGTCGCTGAACGTGTGAAGAAGATTGTCGTCGAGCATCTGGGTGTCGACGCCGAGAAGGTGGTCGAGGGCGCGAATTTCATCGACGATCTCGGCGCGGACAGCCTCGACACCGTCGAACTGGTCATGGCCTTCGAGGAAGAGTTCAGCGTCGAAATCCCCGACGACGCGGCCGAGACGATCGTCACCGTCGGCGACGCGATCAAGTTCATCGAAAAGAACACCGCCTGACGGCGGTATTGATCTGGGAATCGAGTTCAGGCCCATGCGCCGTGTCGCGATCACCGGGCTGGGAATGGTGTCGCCCCTCGGACGCGGCGTCGAAGCAACTTGGTCCCGAATCCTCAAGGGCGAGAGTGGAGCGGGCCGGATCGGGAATTTCGACGTTTCCGACCTGCCGGCCCAGGTCGCCTGCCAGATCAAGCGCGGCGACGGCAGCGACGGAACGTTCAATCCCGACGACTGGATGGAGCCGCGGGAACAGCGCAAGGTCGACGACTTCATCATTTTCGCGATGGCCGCTGCTACCGAGGCCCTGCAGGATGCAGGCTGGGCGCCGCGGACGTCCGACGAAGAGGCGGCGACCGGGGTCCTGATCGGCTCCGGAATCGGTGGGATCGGCGGCATCTACGAGGCGTCGATCATCTTGAAAGAGCGCGGACCGCGCCGGATATCGCCTTTCTTCATCCCTGGCCGCCTGATCAATCTCGCATCGGGTTACGTCTCGATCCGCCATCGGCTCAAGGGTCCGAACCATTCGGTCGTGACCGCCTGCTCGACGGGCGCCCACGCGATCGGCGATGCGGCGCGCCTCGTCGCGCTCGGTGATGCGGACGTCATGGTCGCGGGCGGCGCGGAATCGCCGATCAACAGGCTGGCCGTGGCCGGATTTTCGGCTTGCCGCGCGCTTTCGACCAACTTCAACGACCAGCCGGCGGCGGCCTCCCGACCTTACGACCGCGACCGCGACGGGTTCGTCATGGGCGAGGGCGCCGGGATCGTGGTCGTCGAGGCGCTGGAGCACGCCAAGGCGCGCGGCGCCCGGATCTATGCCGAGATCGTGGGATACGGGCTTTCCGGCGATGCGCATCACATCACCTCGCCCGCCGAGGACGGTGACGGCGCCTACCGCTGCATGGCTGCCGCGCTCAAGCGGGCGGGGCTGACGGCAGGGGACGTCGACTACGTCAACGCCCACGGCACCTCGACGCCG
>CAZVMY010000322.1:0-4026 GCA_964628955.1 uncultured Methylocystis sp. | reverse complement strand
CGCGCTTTACGGCAAATACCAGCATCTTGCCGCGATGCCGCCGTTCCTGGGCGGTGGCGAGATGATCGGCGAAGTCCGCGAGGACCTCGTCACCTACAACGACCCGCCGCATCGGTTCGAGGCCGGTACGCCGCCGATCGTGCAGGCGATCGGACTGGGTGCGGCGATCGACTACGTCACGGCAATCGGCAAGCCGGCGATACGGGCGCACGAGAACGATCTGGTCCGTTACGCCCATCAGCGCCTCGGCGAGATCAATTCGCTGCGCATCATCGGCAAGGCGCGCGAAAAGAGCGCCGTGGTGTCGTTCGGGTTCGAGGGCGCCCATGCCCACGACGTGGCGACCGTCATCGATCGCCAGGGCGTGGCCGTCCGGGCAGGAACCCATTGCACGATGCCGCTTCTCGCCCGCTTCGGCATGACCGCCACCTGTCGCGCGTCGTTCGGCGTCTACAACACCCGTGACGACGTCGATCGGCTGGTCGATGCGCTGCGCAAGGCCGAAACGTTGTTCGGCTGACCGCCGGCGTGCTAGGAACCCCGTATGAGCGACGCATTGACCCCCTCCCTGGACGACCAGCGCCGGCCGAACGCGCCAGCCGTGCAGCCTGCCCCGGCACTGCAGCCGGAGGAGATCGACCGCCTCACCGATGCGATCATCGCGGCGCTCAAGACGGTCTACGACCCAGAGATCCCGGCCGACGTCTACGAACTCGGCCTGATCTACCGCGTCGAGATCACCGATGACCGGCACGTCAACGTGGACATGACGTTGACCGCCCCGGCCTGTCCCGTTGCCGGCGAGATGCCCGGCTGGGTCGAGAATGCCGTCAACACCGTGCCCGGCGTGCAGGGCACGACGGTCACCATGGTGTTCGATCCGCCGTGGGATCAAAGCCGCATGTCCGACGAGGCCCGCGTCGCCCTCGACATGTGGTGATGGCCGGGCTCGACAATGCACGTCCGATCAATATCTATGGTGTACCGAGGCTTTGACGCCGGCCTTGAACCGGTGCGCGAAGGAACATGACATGGCCATGCGAGCGCGACCCAGCGTGATGTCCCTGACCGAGAGCGCTGCCGAACGCGTGCGCTCGATCGTTGCCGGCTTCGGGAAGCCGATCGCCGGCGTCCGCGTCGGCGTCCGCAACGGCGGCTGCGCCGGCATGTCCTATACGATGGAGTATGCCGAGGCGCCCAATCCGCTGGACGAGGTGATCGAGGACAAGGGCGTGCGCATCTTCGTCGATCCGAAGGCCATCCTCTTCCTGCTCGGCACGGAGATGGACGTGAAGACCGACAAGTTCGCGTCGACCTTCGTGTTCAACAATCCCAACCAGACCTCGGCCTGCGGTTGCGGCGAGAGCGTCGCGATCACGCCGGCCCGGCCGGAAACCCTCGCGGCCGCACGCTAGGCCGGTGGTCGAGTCGGACGGGCTGTTCGCCCGGCTGCGGTCCGACGCCGGAGCGGCGTGGACGGGTTACACGCATCACCCGTTCGTCGAGGCGATGCGCGACGGGTCGCTGCTGGTCCAGAGCTTCCGGCACTATCTGGTTCAGGATTATCTCTTTCTGCTGCAGTTCGCCCGCGCCTACGCGCTCGCCGTCTACAAGGGCCGAACGCTCGCCGAGATGCGGGAGGGTGCCGCCGGGGTGGATGCGATCCTGGGCACCGAGATCGGACTGCACGTCCGGTTGTGTGCCGGCTGGGGGATATCCGAAGACGACCTCGCCAGTGCCACCGAAAGCCGCGCCACGATCGCGTACACCCGGTTCGTGCTGGACTGCGGCATGCGGGGCGACCTCTTGGACCTTAAGGTCGCGCTCGCCCCCTGCGTCATCGGCTATGCCGAGATTGCGTCGCGGCTGGCCGGGCAGATCGACCGGCCCCTGACGGCTCATCCCTATGGCGCCTGGATCGGCGAATATTCCGGCGAGGGCTACCGAGCCGTCGCGGCAGCCGCCATCGACTCTCTCGACCGGCTGGGTCGGATCGACCTGACCACGGCGCGGTATCCCGCGCTTCGCGAGACGTTCCGGCAGGCGACCCTGCTCGAGGCAGACTTCTGGCAGATGGGGCTGGACCGGTCGTGAGCGACGGCGGCCGGCCGGCCGTGCATCAGGTGTTATCGACGGTGGCGGGGCGAATTGCCGGAACCGGATCGAGCTCCGAAACAATCGCCGAATCGCCGTGGATCGCCGTTGCGAGGCAGCGGCGGGCGCGATCGAGCAGCTTCGACGGCGTATCGTCACCGCGCAGCGAAGCGACGCCGATGAAGATGCTGACCGCGCCGAGGCTCTCCCCGGTGGCGCGGCGGATGAGCTGTCGGCCGAGCAGCGCCTCGTGCAGGCGGTTGGCGATGGCCAGCCCGGCATGATGCGCGCTGTCGACCAGAAGCACGGCGAACTGTTGCGGCGCGAACCGCGCCGCAACGTCCAGCCCCTTGATGTTCTGCTTGATGGCCGTCGCGACGAGCTTCAGCAACTGGTCGCCCATGAAGCTGCCATAGGTCTCGTTGAGCTGCAGGAAGCGGTCGACCTCGCACATCAGCAGCGTCAGAGGGGTACCCCGGCGTTGCGCATGCTTGACCGCGTCGAGCAGCGAGGTGTCGAAGAACTGCCGGGAGGCCAGGGTGGTGGCCGGGTCGATGTGCGCCTCGGTCCGCATCGCCTCGAGCTGCTCGCGGATTTCGCTGACCTCGGCCGCCGCTCCGACCAGTTGCTCCGACAGCTGCGCATTGCGCGCCGACATGTCGCGCACGGCATCCCGTAGTGCCAGGACGATGTCGTGCAGCTTGGCCGCGTCGATCGGTCTCCCGAGCTCCTCGTGCGAGAGCCGCAAGGCCTCGTCGAACTGGCTCAGCCCGGTGCCGGTATTCTCGTTCGCCCGGTGGATCTCGTCGACGTTGTGCAGGAAGCGCAGGATCGCCGCTTCGACCTCGCGGCTGAAGCGGTTCGTGTTGACGAAGCGCTCGTAGATGTCGTCGAGCTCGGTCTGGGTGAGACGTCCGTTGCGCTGCAGGACGTCCTCGACCGCGCGCATCAGCGCCTGATGGTGGCCGGCCGCGTAGGTGTACCAGAGCTCGTACGCCCGCGGGTAGGCGGCCGTCCGATGCTGACGGATATGCGCGAAAGCCTTCTCGCCGAGAGCGATCGTTCGGGCGTGATCGGTGATGTCGGGTGACAGCATCGCAGATGACCTGACGTGATTCTCGCCCTGTGCGAAGTGCTTTCGGCACTGCCCTCGTGAACGCCACTCAAGGGCGGTAGCGTATCACGGACGCGTGTGGCCGTGTCAGCGGATCTTGACGGGTCTCAGCAGGAAGGGCGGAACATGATCGCCCAGCCCCGTGACGGCGTCCTCGTACCCCTCGTCCTGCCGTTGTGCGCGGGACTGACGCGCGGCGGGAGCGCTGCGCGGGGCAGGCGTGCTGCGCGGGGCGGGAGCGGCCGCGCGTTCGGACGACCTGTCCTCCGCCTCGGACCCGGCCTTCGGATGGCTGCTGCGGCGGGCGGCAGCGCGGGGCTCGGCAGCGCGGGCCTCGGTCGGCCTGGCTTCGGGCTCAGCGGCTGCGGCGCCCCGGTCGCGGCTGCCGGCTCCCGGCTGGCGGCGCGACCGCTCGCGTCCGGCACGATCTCCACCCCGGGTCCTCCGGTCCGAACGCTCGTCCGTCCCGGTACTTTCGGGCAGATTCTGAAGGTCCGGGCCATCCCACTCGATCGCCTGTCCCGTGAGCCTCTCGATGGCGTCGAGGTACTTGGTGTCCGAGCGCGTCACCAGCGTGTAGGACGTTCCCTTCCGCCCGGCCCGTCCGGTCCGCCCGATGCGATGCACGTAGTCGTCGGCATGGATCGGAACGTCGTAGTTCAGCACGTGGCTGACGTCCGGAATGTCGAGACCGCGCGCCGCCACGTCGCTCGCGACCAGCAGCGGTACCTTGCCCTGGCGGAACGCATCGAGCGTCGACATGCGTGCCCTCTGGTCCATGTCGCCATGCAGCCCGCCGACGGAGAAACCATGTCGCT
>CAZVMY010000321.1:2127-4061 GCA_964628955.1 uncultured Methylocystis sp. | reverse complement strand
CCAGCCCGAGGACGCGCTGGCCGCGCTTCGCGAGCTGCCAGAGCGTCGCGGAGCCCATTCCGCCCAGTCCGGCGACGATCACGTCGTAGGTCATGCCGTGCCTCCGAACCTGCCTCCGCCCCGCCGCTACGCTGCCGGCACCAGGGGCGCAACCCCATTCGCCGGTCGTGCGGCGGGTTCGATGGTTAACGCCCTTTTAGCCAGACACGGACTAATCTGTCCGGGTGTGTGCCGAGCGTGATTCCCTTTCGGTCTGCCGCCTGTTCCAGCGGCGCGGGACGCTCTGGCCTGCGGCAGCCGTTGTCGGCCGGCGTATCGTGCGGGGGGTTGTGTTCTCGTGGCCATGACATCGACGACTATTGCCCGGCTGCCGCCGATCCTGAGGATGCGCCTCGGGCTCTATCATCTCGACACCGACGATAGTCTCGCCCGCTTTTCGCGCGTGGCGGCTCTCGCCCTGCCGAGCCTCGAAGGCGCGATCGAGATGCAGTTCCGGGCGGCGATGCAGATGCCCGGCGCCGGCGAGGGCATCCGGGCGCATTTTCCCGCCCTGATGGAGTGCTATCTCGCGCATTATCGCCATTTTCTCGCGGACGGCTTCGACGAGCGCTACATGGATGGGATCGAGCGCTGCCTGGCGGTCGAAGTCGCGGCCGGCATCGATATCCGGGCGCGGCTGGTGATGGTCGGCCATCTGACCGACGACGTGCTTCATGAGCTCGCGCGTCGGACGCGCTTTTCGGCCGGGGAGGTCGCGCGGCAGGCTTCGGTGCTCAATCGCGCGCTGCTCTTCGACGTCGGCACCTCGGTCACCGCCCACATGACGCGGCTGGCGCGCGAGGCCGGGGACAAGCGCCAGGCGCTGACGGATGAAACGGACCGTTTCCGCAATGCACTCGGTTCCGTGGCCGAGGAGGTTTCCACGGCAGCGGTCCGGCTGACTCAGGTCGGGACCGGTGTCGATGCGGCCGCGCGCGAGGCACTGGTGCGTGCCGGAGAGGCGATGAACGTGTCGACGACGAATCGCGACGGGCTGCTTTCCACGGCCGGAGCGACCGAGGAGATGCAGCATTCGATCCGCGATATCGGCGTCCAGACCGAACGCGGAGACGGGATCGTGCAGGACGCCGTCCGGGCCGTCCGCGACGCCGAGGCCGCGATCCGGAGCCTGGCGGACCTGGTCGGCCGGGTCGATTCCATCGTCGGCGTGATCGGCAACATCGCGGCGCAGACCAATCTTCTCGCCCTGAACGCCACGATCGAGGCGGCACGCGCCGGCGAGGCCGGCCGCGGCTTCGCGGTCGTGGCGCAGGAGGTCAAGGCGCTGGCCGCCCAGACGACCACCGCGACCGAGGATGTGACCCGACAGATCTCGGCCATCCAGGGTGCGACCCGCCAATCCGTCGACAGCGTGCGGTCGTGCGGCGACCGGATCGCCACGCTCTCCGAGACGACGGCGATGATCACGGCCGCCGTCTCGCAGCAGGACGCCGTCGTCGGTGAAATCGCCCGCAACGCGCAGAGCGCGCTGGGTCGCGCCGAGGAACTCGAGAGCGCCATTGCCGCCGTGGCCGGCATGATGGAGCGGACGTTGCAGGAAGCCGGTGAGGTTCGCGGCACGTCGCTGCAGCTCGGCGATGCCGCCGGCACCCTGAGCGCCGAGGTCGCGGCCTTCGCCGAACGGATCGAGGCCGTCTGATCAGGCCGCTCAGCCGCCGGTGACGCTCATGTGCCGGCCGACGGCCGGCAACCGCGTTTCCCGGTCGATCACGAAGTCATGGCCCTTCGGCTTGCGCAGGATGGCGCGATCGATCGCGGCGGCGAGCGCCTCGTTGCCCTCCGAGGCCCTGAGCGGCCGCCTGAGATCGGCAGCATCCTCCTGGCCGAGGCACATGTAGAGCGTGCCGGTGCAGGTGACGCGCACGCGGTTGCAG
>CAZVMY010000321.1:0-2117 GCA_964628955.1 uncultured Methylocystis sp. | reverse complement strand
AAGTTATGCGTCAGCGGCGTGATGAAACCCAGCCTGCCGCCGGTCTCGCGCAGGCGGAAATAGCGTGCCGGCCCCCCCGTCCGGTGGTCGCTCTCCTCCAGCGAGAAGCGCTCCATCAGCCCTGCCCTGAGCTGCGACAGCGGCAGATACTGGTCGACACGCTGGCCGTCGATCTCGCCGAGCGGCATGACCTCGATGAACGTCAGGTCCATGCCGCGGCCGTGCGCCCATTCGACGAGGCGGAAGGCCTCGCCGTCGTTCACGCCCTTCAGCGCCACGGTGTTGATCTTGACCGCGAGGCCGGCCTGCTGCGCCGCGTCGATGCCCTCGATCACCTTGCCGAGGTCGCCCCAGCGCGTGATGGCGCGGAAACGGTCGGTATCGAGCGTATCGAGGGAGACGTTGACACGCCGGACGCCGCAGGCGGCGAGTTCGGCGGCGTGGCGCGCGAGCTGCGAGCCGTTGGTGGTGAGCGTGAGCTCATCCAGGGCGCCGGACGACAGGTGCCGGCCGAGCGAGCGGAACAGCGTCATCACGTTGCGCCGCACGAGCGGCTCGCCGCCCGTGATCCTCAGCCGGCGCACGCCCTTGGCGACGAACACGCTGCACAGCCTGTCGAGTTCCTCGAGGCTCAGCAGGTCCTGTTTCGGCAGGAAGGACATGTTCTCCGACATGCAGTAGACGCAGCGGAAATCGCAGCGGTCCGTCACCGAGACACGCAGATAGGAAATGTTGCGCCCGAACGGATCGATCATTCTATCGGTTGCAGCGGGGGCGGGGAGCGCGATATCGCTCGAACGGGGTGTCATGACGGTCCTGGATCGGCCGACGGGCCGCTCTCCCTCTAGAGTGGCGGGTGCGGCGCGGGATCGCAAGAGGAGCGCCATTCATGGCAGGAAGCCGCTGGCCGACCGAAATCAGGCTGTCGAAGGACCGCCGGTCGCTGACCGTCACCTTCGACGACGGCACCGGCCACGCGCTCGCCGCGGAATATCTGCGCGTGATGAGCCCGAGCGCGGAGGTGCAGGGGCACAGCCCCGACGAGCGCAAGACCATCGGCGGTAAGCGACGGGTCGAGGTCATCGGTGTGGAACCCGTCGGCAACTACGCCGTCAGGCTCCGGTTCGACGACCTGCACGACAGCGGGATCTACGGCTGGGACTATCTCGACCGGCTAGGCCGGGAGCATGGCGAGCGCTGGTCGCAGTACGAGGCTGAACTCGCAGCCAAGGGTTTGTCCCGCGACCCGACGATCCGGAGGTCGTGAGCCGAAAGCAAACGAGGCCGGCGCTTCCGCCGGCCCCGGGCCTCTGCAGTGAGCGCCGATCAGCGCAGGACGACGACCCGCGTGCCGACCTTGACGCGCTCGTAGAGGTCGACGACGTCGTCGTTCAGCATGCGGATGCAGCCCGACGAAACGGCCTGGCCGATCGTCTCGGGCTCGTTCGAGCCGTGGATGCGGTAGAGCGACGACCCGAGATACAGCGCACGAGCGCCCATCGGGTTCTCCGGCCCGCCGGGCATGAAGCGCGGCAGGTCCGGACGGCGCTTCAGCATCTGCGCCGGCGGGGTCCACGACGGCCATTCGGCCTTGCGGGTGACGTTCTTGGTGCCGCCCCAGGAGAAGCCCGGGCGGCCGACGCCCACGCCATACTTGATCGCCTTCCTGCCCTCGAGCACGAGATACATCCGGCGCTCTTCGGTGTTCACGACGATGGTGCCGGGACGATAGGGGCCGGTGTAGTCGACCTCCTCGCGCGGGATGGCGGTGGCGCGGGCGCGTGCGTCCGTCGAATCCGGAATCGGCTGGCGGGTCAGCGGATCGTAGATGATGTTTGCCTGCGCGCCGGTGGCGCCGGCGATCATCATGAGCAGGGCAACGCCAAGGCGGCGCATGATAAACCTCTCGGGGGGTTGAAAGACTCGCGTGCTTTTGCGCGTCTCGTTATAGCATTCAGCGATTGATGGTTCGTTGACAAGCAGGCTCACACGGCCCGCAGCGGCCGGAAAGTCACTTCGCCGCGATGCGTGCCCGCTCCGCAACACCGCCGATCGCATTCTTGACTTGCCCGAGGGCCCGATCCTAAGAGGGGCGACCGGGCGCGTAGCTCAGCGGT
>CAZVMY010000320.1:0-4072 GCA_964628955.1 uncultured Methylocystis sp. | reverse complement strand
AGGACCTGATCGTCCACCACCCGTATGAATCGTTCGACGTCGTGGTGCAGTTCCTTGCCGAAGCGGCTCGCGATCCTGACGTGGTCGCGATCAAGCAGACGCTCTACCGGACCTCGTCCAACTCGCCGATCGTCAAGGCGCTCGCCGAAGCGGCGGAGGCCGGCAAGTCGGTGACGGCGCTCGTCGAGCTCAAGGCGCGCTTCGACGAGGAAGCGAACATCCGCTGGGCGCGCGACCTGGAGAAGGCGGGCGTGCAGGTGGTCTTTGGCTTCATCGAGCTGAAGACGCACGCGAAGCTGAGCCTCGTCGTCCGCCGCGAGCAGGGCGCGCTCGTCACTTATTGCCACGTGGGCACCGGCAACTATCACCCGATCACGGCCCGCATCTACACCGACCTGTCGCTCTTCACGGCCGACCCGATCATCGGGCGGGACGTCGCCCGCATCTTCAACTTCATCACCGGATATGCCGAGCCCGTCGGGCTGGAGCGGATGTCGGTCTCGCCGTTCACGCTGAAGAAGCGGCTGCTCGACCATATCGCGGAAGAGGCCGAACACGCGAAGGCGGGCCGCCCCGCGGCGATCTGGCTGAAGTGCAATTCCCTCGTCGATCCGATGATCATCGACGCGCTCTATCGCGCAGGTCACGCCGGCGTGCCGGTCGAGATCGTCGTCCGGGGCATCTGCTGCCTCCGGCCGGGCGTTCCCGGCCTCTCCGACAACGTCCGGGTGAAGTCGATCGTGGGACGCTTCCTCGAGCATTCGCGCATCTACGCCTTCGGCGCCGGTCACGGTCTGCCGCACCCGAAGGCCGCGGTCTATTTCGCCTCCGCCGATCTCATGCCGCGCAATCTCGACCGGCGCGTGGAATCGCTGATGCCCGTGCTCAATCCGACCGTGCACGAGCAGGTGCTCGATCAGGTGTTGACGGCCAACCTGATCGACAACGAACAGAGCTGGCGGGTCTTGCCCGACGGATCGAGCGTCCGCATAGTCCCGGCCAACGGCGAGGAGGCGTTCAACGCGCACCGCTACTTCATGACCAATCCGAGTTTGTCGGGCCGTGGAAAATCCGTCAGAACGTCAAGTCCGCGCAGCCTCTTCAAGCGCAAACCCGTTGCCTGAGGCGCCAGGACGCCTGAAGATCGGGCGCCCGATCGCAGTCGTCGACATCGGGTCCAATTCGGTCAGGCTCGTCGCTTACGAGGGTCTGACGCGGGCGCCGACCCCGGTCTTCAACGAGAAGGTTCTGGCCGGACTCGGCCGGCGGGTGACCCTGACCGGGCGACTGCCGGAGGACGGTGTCGTTCAGGCGCTCGATGCGCTCAAGCGATTCCGGGCGCTCTGCGGCGTGATGCGCATCGATGACGTCCGCGGGCTGGCGACGGCCGCGGCGCGGGACGCCGCGAACGGCCCCGAGTTCATCGCCGAAGCCGAGCGGATCATCGGGCGGCCGATCGAACTGCTGTCGGGCAAGCGCGAGGCGAAGCTCTCGGCACTCGGAGTCATCTCCGGCACCCATAGACCGGACGGCTTCGTCGGCGATCTCGGCGGCGGCAGCCTGGAGCTGATCGACGTCCACGGCAGCCGCACGGGCACCGGGATGACGCTGCCGCTCGGCGGTCTCGCGCTGCAGGACCGCTCCGGGCGCTCGCCGAAGAAGGCCGTCAGGCTCGCCCGCGAGGCGCTGGCGACCGTTCCCGTCGGCCCGGCCGGCGGTGGGCGCACCTTCTACGCGGTCGGTGGCACATGGCGCGCGCTGGCGCGACTGCATATGGCGCAGGTCGGCTATCCGCTGCACGTGATGCACGGCTATGCCATGCCGGTGGCCGAGGCGATCGATTTCTGCCGCATGGTGCAACGCGTCGAGACCGAAGCGATCGCGTCCATTCTCTCGGTTTCCGCCGCACGCCGTCCGTTGCTCGCCTATGGCGCCGTCGTGCTGGAGCAGGTGCTGAAGCGGCTGAAGGCGACCCAGGTCGTCTTCTCGGTGCTTGGCGTTCGCGAAGGCCTTCTCTACGAGCTTCTGGACGACGAGGAGCGCCGGCGCGATCCGCTGCTGGCGGCCGCGTCCGAACTGAACACGTTGCGCTCCCGCTCGCCGCAGCACGGCATCGAACTGTGCGACTGGAGCGACCGGATCATGCAGTCCGCCGGGCTCGAGGAGCATGTCGAGGATCGGCGCCTGCGCCATGCGGCATGTCTGCTCGCCGACATCGGCTGGCGGGCGCATCCCGATTATCGGGGTGAGCAAAGCCTCAACATCATCGCGCATGCCGCCTTCGTCGGCGTCGACCATCCGGGGCGCGCGTTCATCGCGCTGTCCGTGTTCTACCGGCACATGGGGCTCTCGGACGATGCGCTCAGCCCCCGGCTGCGCGAACTGGCGACTGCGCGGCTTCTCGAACGGGCGCGCATCCTCGGCGCGATCATGCGCGTCGCCTATATCGTCTCGGCCGCGATGCCCGGGATCCTGCCGCGTGTGCCGCTCGCCTGCGATCACGGCCGGCTGGTCCTCAAGGTGCCCGACGATCTCGCGCCGCTGGTCGGCGACCGGCTCCTGAACCGGCTGCGGGCGCTCGCGAAGCTGATCGCGCGCGAGCCGAAGATCGAGATCGTGTAGGCGATCGGACGATTTTTAACACGAACTTTAACGATTCATCCGGATACTCGAATCCCTGAAACCAGTCGGGCAGGGTGGTCATGGCGGGTATTCGCGTGTTCCGGTCGCTCACGGCGCGGGCAACGCTCGCGGTTCTTGCGGCGACGTTGATCGGGATCGTGGTCACGGCCCTGATCGGCTGGACGTTCGTCCGGTCCGAAGTCGACTCGGCCGTTCTGCGGCGCATCAATGCCAGCCTCCGCGTCGCCGCGGACAGTTTCGTCGGCGCCAATCCCGGTTATGCCGTCGTGCTCGACCAGGATGGTGAGGTGGCGAGGGTCGAGGGCCCCGCGCCGCCCGATCTTGCCGATCATGCGCTGATCGATCGGATCAGCCGCGTCACCAAGGGGACTGCGACGATCTTCCGGTTCGATCCGGAGAAGGGCGATTTCGTCCGGATCACGACAAGCATCAAGAAGGCCGACGGTACGCGTGCCGTCGGGACCGTGCTGGGCGTCAACGGACCGGTGTTCCCCGTCATCTCCGCCGGTCGCGTCTATCGCGGACGCGCAGCGATCCTCGGTGTGCCGTATGAGACGGGATATGCGCCCATCGTCGGGGCCGGCGGCCGCATCACCGGGATCGTCTTCGTCGGCGTAGGCACGGTCGCCGAACTGAACGCGGGCACCGCCGCGTTCGAGCGGGCGTTCCTCGGCGCCGGGCTCTTCGTCGCGGTCGGCATGGGGATGCTCGCGGTGTTCGGCGCGCGTCGCATGCTGGCGCCGATCAACGAGCTTGCCGTCGTCACCGCCCGCATCGCCGCGGAGGACCTCGTCTCCGACGTTCCGTTCACGAAGAGACGCGACGAGATCGGAAGCCTTGCGAACTCGATCGCCACCCTGAAGGACGCCGTGGCCGAACGCATGCGGTTCCGGCAGTCCGACGAGGCGGCGCGTCTCGAACAGGAGGCCTCGAACGCGCGCACGACGGCTGCGATCGCGGATTTTGCGAAGGCGGTCGACAGTGTCCGCCTCAACGTCAGCCGCAACATCGAGCGGATGGGCGAGACGTCGGCCCGGCTCGGGCAGGTGGTCGACGTCACCAACCGGAACGCCACCGACGCGCGCGAGGCTTCGACCGCCACGATGGCCAACATCGAGACGGTCGCGGCGGCCGCGACCGAGCTCAACGTCTCGGTCGCCGAGATCGCAGGCCAGGCCGCCCGCGCGGCCTCCGCCGTCCGGGACACCCGCCAGGTCGGCATGAGTTCGAGCGACCGTGTGGTCGCGCTCGCCGGCTCGGCCGAGAAGATCGGCAAGATCGTCGGCACGATCACCGCCATCTCCCAGCAGACGAACCTGCTGGCGCTGAACGCCACGATCGAGGCCGCGCGGGCCGGCGAGGCGGGCAAGGGCTTCGCGGTGGTGGCCTCCGAGATCAAGGCGCTGGCGCACCAGACCGGCGCGGCGAC
>CAZVMY010000319.1:0-4081 GCA_964628955.1 uncultured Methylocystis sp. | reverse complement strand
CCGGCAGCAGCCAGAACGAGATGTTGTTCATGCGCGGGAACGCCATGTCCGGCGCGCCGATCATGATCGGCACGAACCAGTTGCCGAAGCCGCCGATCAGCGCCGGCATGACCATGAAGAAGATCATGATCAGGCCGTGACCCGTGACGAACACGTTGTAGGTGTGCGGGTTGGAAAAGATCTGGAGCCCCGGCTCCTGAAGTTCCATGCGGATGCCGACCGACAGCGCGCCCCCGAACAGGCCCGCGAACAGGGCCCAGACGAGGTACATCGTGCCGATGTCCTTGTGGTTCGTCGAATAGACGTAGCGGCGCCATCCGGTCGGATGGGCGTGCGTGTCGTGATGACCCGGCGCGTGGCCCTGGACGTCGCGGTCGACGGTGGCGGTTGCCATTGGCGAGACTCCTCAGACCGGAATGGGCTTACGGCTGGACGGCCGGCGACGCGCCTGCAGCGACGCGCGTGCCGACGTCCGGGGCGGCTGGCAAGGTCGAGGCGAAACGCTGCTTCGCGCCCGCGAGCCATGCCTGGTAATCGTTCTCGTTCACGATCCGGATCGCGATCGGCATGTAGGAATGGTTCGTGCCGCAAAGCTCGGTGCACTGCCCGTAATACACGCCTTCGCGCGTCGCACGGAACCACGTGTCGGTCAGCCGGCCCGGAACCGCGGACCGCATGACGCCGAACGACGGCATGGCGAACGCATGGATCACGTCGCCGCCGGTGAGCTGGACGGTGATGTTCTTGTTGACGGGAAGGACGATCTCGTTGTCCACGGCCAGCACCCGCGGCTCGCCGTTGGGGCCGTCGGCCGGCCGGTTGTCCTTGTCGCGCAGCATGTTCGCGTCGAACCGGAAGCCGCCCTGATCCGCCGGATACTCCACGCCCCAGTACCACTGATAGCCGGTGACCTTCAGCGTGATGTCGGCCGGAGGGTTCTCCTCCTGCATCCTCAGCAGCCGGAACGAGGGGATCGCGATCCCGACCAGGATCATGACCGGAACCACCGTCCACGCCACCTCGATGAGGGTGTTGTGGGTCGTTCTCGACGGAACGGGGCTGGCCTTCTCGTTGAACTTGACGACGCAGTAGATGAGGAGCGCCAGCACGAACAGGCTGATTGCCGTGATGATCACCAGCAGCCAGTCGTGGAAGCCGTTCAGGAACTCGGCGATGGGCGTCACGGGTGTCTGGAGACCGAGCTGCCACGGCGCCGGCTGGCCGGTCCCGGGCGTCTGGGCGGCGGCCGCGCCGGCCATGACCAGAGCCGCCCCTTGAGCGACCACACCACCGATCCAGCCGTTACGCATGGACGTCATCCTTCTCCGGTCGGAACCGCTTGCCGGCCTTCCGACACTCACGATCGTAGCGAACGTTCGGCCGTTCTACCCGGCGCCTGACATGGCGCAAGCGGCCGCTCGCCTCGACGGCAACGCCGCGTCTGTTCGGTCTATGCTCACAAGATCGCGACGGTTTCAATTGCTCCGCCGCGTCTCGAATGCGGCATTTCCACGCGAGCGGAGCGGCATGCCGCCGTTTTGCCGTTTCGGCCGGGCTTGACGTCGGCGGACGCGACGGTAGGCAGTAGCCGGGTCGCCGTCGCCAGCGCCCGAACCGGAGCGGAAACACGATGAATGCCGCCGCACCGATGCTGCTCTTCGCCGCGCTGCTCGCCGGATCCTCCGGTGCGCCGGCGTCGGCACAAGGAGCCGTCCGGGGCACGTATGGCGATTGGGAGCTGCGCTGCGAGACGCTGCAGGGCAAGCCGGAGCAGTGCATACTGTTCCAGAACGTCGCCGACGAACAGCAGTCCGACATCAATCTCGTGGTGGTCGTGCTCAAGGTGACGGACGGTCGCCGGCCCGACGCGACGCTCGTCGCCAAGCGCCCGGTGCTGAGGGTGATCGCCCCCCTGGGCGTTCTTTTGCCCTCCGGGCTCGGCCTCAAGATCGAGAGCGCGACGGAGAAGAATGCGCAGGGCCAGCCCGTGCTGAAGGACGTCGGCAACACCGGGTTCGTGAAATGCGTCCCGTCGGGCTGCGTCGCGGAAGTCGAGATGGACGATCAGCTCGTCAACGATTTCCGGCGCGGGAAGACCGCACAGTTCATCATCTTCTACACGCCGAACGAGGGTCGCGGCCTACCGCTGGCGCTCGACGGCTTCGAGGCGGGGTTCGAGCGCATCAAGTGATGGCCGGTCGCCAATCCGGACGATCCATGCGATGACGGTCGCGTGATGGCCGGACTGGCAGCGCGACGCAGAAGCATAAAAGAACGGGGATATCGAGGACGATGCTGGGATTGCGATTTGCCGGGACCTTGGCCGTGGGCTTGCTGGTGGCCGGCTGCGGTGGAGGCGGCGCCAGTCTCGGCGGCCTTTTCGGAGACGACCGGTCCGCCGGCTCCACATCGACGGCATCCGGGTCGACGGGGTCGACGCTGCGGAACCTGCTGATCTTCAACACGACGACGGCGCCCGAGGAC
The DNA here is from genome assembly GCA_964628955.1 of uncultured Methylocystis sp. Classification (GTDB taxonomy): domain Bacteria; phylum Pseudomonadota; class Alphaproteobacteria; order Rhizobiales; family Beijerinckiaceae; genus CAZVMY01. Next base: position 1,597 of record CAZVMY010000319.1, on the reverse strand, counting down.
AAACCCGTCGTCGAGGAACGCGAGATCACCTGTCCGGCGATCGAGGTGCTGGACGGAACGTCGGCGATGCGCGTCGGGCAGGCCGGTGGCGGTGCCTCGGCGGTGGCTCATCAGGCCTCCATGGGGCAGACGGCGCGGGAATGCCGCGTCAACGGCAACCAGCTCGAACTGAAGGTCGGCGTGGAGGGTCGCCTGCTGATCGGGCCGCTCGGCAAGCCCGGCGGCTACACCGTGCCGCTGAGGGTCGTAGTGCGTCGCGGCACGACCACGGCGGTCGTCTCGCGCTTCGTGCGCATCCCGGTACGGGTTCCCGACGGCGAGGCGCAGGCCGGCTTCACGCATGTCGAGGAGAACATCGTCGTGCCGCTGAGCGAGCTCGATCCCGGCGACGAGTACACCATCCTCGTCGGCTTCGATCCGGCCGGTGCCAGCGCGGACAGGCCCCGGCGGCGGGGCGGATGACGCGTTGACAGCGCCCGGCCGACACGCCTAAGTGCGGTGGTCAATCGATCCTCGCGGGAGAGTCCGGATTTCGATCCGGCGCCGAAGGCGCAACCGCCCCGGAAACGCTCAGGCAAACGGACCGCGAGGGGATGACGCTCTGGAAAGCAGCCGGCCGCGAGGCCGGCTCACCGACGGAGTAAGCGGCGGGCCGAAGGCTTCCCGCGAAATCTCTCAGGTTCCGTGACAGAGGGGGCGCCGAACGGACATCGGGTCCGGCGGCGTCGTCGATTGATCATGCGGGACCCATGGCCGAACCTTCCGAAGCCGCCCTCCTGAAGACCCCGCTGCACGCGGCGCATACGACGCTCGGCGCGAAGACGGTGCCTTTCGCCGGCTACGCCATGCCGGTGCAGTATCCGGCCGGCGTGATGGCCGAACATCTGTGGACGCGCGAGAACGCCGGCCTGTTCGACGTCAGCCATATGGGACAGGCGTTCATCGTCACGGACGACGGGCGGTTCGAGACGGCGGCCACGGCGCTCGAAGCCCTGATCCCGGCCGACGTGCTGGGCCTGAAGCCGAACCAGCAGCGCTATTCGCAGCTTCTCGCCGACGACGGCGGCATCCTGGATGACCTGATGGTTACGCGGCTGGGGCTCTCCGGCCATGAGCATTGGCTGTATCTGGTCGTGAATGCGGCCTGCAAGGCTGCGGATTACGCGCATATCGCCGCGCGGCTGCCGGCCGGCGTGACGCTCCGGCCGAAGGACGACATGGCGCTGATCGCGCTTCAGGGCCCGGCCGCCGCCGACGTCATGTCCCGGCTGGCTCCCGCCTTGTCCGACCTGACGTTCCTGAGCTCGCTCGACGTCGAGGCAGGCGGCGTCTGGATGCACGCGACGCGCTCCGGCTACACCGGCGAGGACGGCTACGAGCTGTCGGTTCCCGCGACGGACGCGGCGCGCCTCTGGGATATCCTTCTCTCCGACGCCCGTGTGCGGCCCGTCGGACTCGGCGCCCGCGACTCGCTCCGGCTCGAGGCCGGGCTCTGCCTCTACGGCCAGGACATCGACCAGACCACCTCGCCGATCGAGGCCGGCCTTGCCTGGTCGATCCCGAAGCGGCGGCGCGACGAAGGGGGTTTCCCCGGCGC
>CAZVMY010000318.1:0-4088 GCA_964628955.1 uncultured Methylocystis sp. | reverse complement strand
AAGCGGCTTGGGCAGAATTTTCCGCCAAAATGGTCGGGGAGACAGGATTCGAACCCGAAATACCTCTCACCCAGACCCTCGGAAATCCGCAGGTTTTGCAGGATTGCTCGGTCCTTGTGAATCGCTTGTGTGCTGGTGTCCAGTGCTATTCTAAATAGCTGCGTAGCGCCCCAGAGTCGGTCGGTCGTGTTCGCCGAGTGGCCACCCGAAAGACGCCATTGCATTGGCGTCGCATGGCTCGGTCTGGCCAGCCCCGACAGACTAAAGCATTTGCGGAAGGGTGGTAGCCGGGGCTATCGCTCGGCGTATGTCGGGGCGGATCAGAGATTGCGAGATTCGAGCAGCAGCGCATGCGACGCTGCTTCGGCATGCGCGCGCCTGTCCGGATACGATTGTCCTTGATGAGCTCGGCGTCGATCACGGCGCGTGCCGTGTCGATATCGCCGTGATCAACGGGCACATCCGCGGGCTTGAGATCAAGGCGGACGCCGATGTACTCGACCGTCTGCCCGGACAGGTCGCCGCCTACGGTGCCGTAGTCGATCGCGCGACGCTGATCGCCTCGCCGCGTCACATCGTGCGTGCACTGCCGCTGCTTCCGGAATGGTGGGGGGTGATGTCAGCCGAGCAGCGCTCCAGCGGCACGATCGCGTTTCGGATTGTCCGGCGTGAGCATGCCAATGGTTCGGTTGACCCGCTGACTCTCGCCCGGTTGTTGTGGCGTCCGGAGGCTGCGGCGATCCTGCGCGCGCTCGGCACCGCCGAAAAGCATCTCCGGCAGCCGCGCGAGGATCTCTATCGCATGCTCGTCAAAGCACTGCCGAGGCGCGTGCTGGCCGAACGGGTGCGGCATGCCCTCAAGGTCAGGGAAGCCTGGAGAGATCGTCTAGAACCTTCGTGATGTGATGGTTGGTCGCCACCCATTTCCAAGTGGTGGGATTGCCCCGGGTCGCGGTGCCAGTTTGGCAGTTGGCGATATAGGCGCTGCCGGCCGAGAAATGAGATCCCAGATAAACGCCTGAGCCCGTCACGAGCCCGCACAGCGCCGGATACGCTTGATTGCTTCCGCGCTGAGCGCCCTTGGCGCGCGCGATGATCCAAGCATCGTCGACCGTGTAGCGAATATTGGGCGAGCCCCGCATGAAGCGCATGTCGCCCTCGGCGAAGGTGATCGCGGCGATCCCATAGTCGCCGAAGATCGGACGGCGCACCGCCGGCGGCAGCGCCGCGATGACCGCCTTGAACAAAACCCATTCGTGGCGGACGAAACGCTGAACCGGGCTCGCCATGTTCGCGAGCGTGTCGGGAAAGCTCGTCGCTAGCAGGGTCACGCTGCGGCAGGCATTGAAGATCGTCGCGCCGGACAGCGCGGCGATGATGATATTGACCAACTGCGGCATCGGATCGAATGCGGGCGTTTCGAGGTCGATGATAATGTCGAGCTTGGTCCAGTGGACTCCAATGGTCCAAAGCAGTCCCTGGATATGGCTGTCGAAGTCGGGATCGAGCGCCTCGGCCAACGAACAGCGTAGCGCCGCGCCGCGGTCATCGGTCGCCGCGATCGCGCCCACCGCCGTCTGATAGGCGGCATCGCGGCCAAGGCCGGTGACCGGGATCAGCGGCGCGCCCGCCGCGCGCGCCTCATCGAAGATGAAGCCGAGCGGGTGGCGGCCGTCGGCCATGCGGTCGGCGGGATCGAGCCGGCTCGTGTCGATTAGGGCTGGCAGCCCGTTCCACTTGATGCCGAGCCGCTTGCCGAATAGCTTCAGATGCTCGTCGAGATTGCGCTTGGGCTTGCGCTGCTCGAAGTCATAGTCGGGCCTCAGGATCTCAATCAGAGGCAGAATTGCTTCCTTCTGAGGCCGACCCAGACGGAACAGCGCCTCATATTCGCCCTGCCGCCACCGCACCAGCGGCACATACGGTTTGGGAAGCTGCATGCTCACCTCTCCTTCACCACCCGAATTGCCGCCTTACCTCGCCGTTGCCGACGAGGTTACGAAGCAAGGTATAGTCATGCGCCTCCCGGCGCACTCGCCCGGCGATGATTGCCGGGCCGACGCCGAAGCGCTTGGCGTCGGTGCGCACCGCCTGCTCGTTGCGTGTGAAGCGCGAGACGCCGAGAGCCCACTTGTCGGCCGGGAGCAGCGCTTCCTGCGCGAACAGGTCGGCCTCGGCCTCGATCTCCGATCCCGCCGGCGCTTCGGTATCGTCGAAGATCGATGCATAGCCTTGGCCGATATGCAGCTTCAGATGACCGAGCTCGTGGAACAGCGTGAACCAGAAATTGTCGAGCCGGTCGTGGCGCAGCGTCAGCGCGACGATCGCATAGCCCTCAAGCGTCGCGAGCGCGGCACCGTCGAGCAGGGTGCTCGGAAGATGCTTCTCGACGACAAGCGCGATGCCGATCCTGCGCAGATGCTCGACCGCACGCGCCGGGCCGTCGGGCTCAAGGGTCAGGGCAACAAGACCCGCCAGCCATGCCCCATCGATCCGCTCGCGCGAGAACGGTGTAGTCGGCGCCTCACGCTCGGCGAGGCGTCGCACCCGCGCTTCCCAAGCGGTGATCGCCGCTTCGTGCACCTGCCCGCTAGCGCGCACCGACTTGCGATGGAGCGCAGGTGCTGCGTTGCGGGCCTGTCCGCCGCGTAGGAAGGCGGGGATGAGTTCCGAGGCTGCCTTGCGTGCTTCGGCGAGCGACCCGCCAAAATCCTCGAACCAGCCACGCTTATACATTTCGGGCAAGGGGAAGGCCTGCCACGCGTCGGGATCGACCGAACGCAGCGCCGGGTCGCCGACCAGCTCCGCGCGCTTGGCAATCTGGACCCCGAGAGCGTCGGACACCTCGACGAGCCGGTCGAGCGACGCCGAGCGGTAGCGTTCGGCCTCGTAGCGCTGGACCTGCTGCTCCTTGAGCCCAAGATAGTCGCCCAGCTCGCGCTGGCTCAGCCCGCGTGCGATCCGCGCTTGGATGAGGATATCGGGAAGCGCGGCAAGGCTGTCAGCCGCGAACTGCGTCACTTGTCCGGCGCGCAGCCGGTCGTATAGGTCTGCCTCCTCGCGCAGCTCCTCGAGCTGGCTCGCGAGCGCGTCGCGCTGCGCCCGCGCAAGAACCGGCGGGATCGTAGATGGGGCGCCGTCGAGCGCCACCAGTGCTTCCTGGAAGCGGACGATCTGAAGTCGCGTGGACTTATACTGTTTTTCGTTGGTGATCATGGCGTCGGGCCTTTCGGCGCGAGGAAAATTCGGATGATGCCTTTGGGCTGGCCGGAGAATTTCTCGATCTGGAAGAAGTCGAGGAATGTCCCGGCCGGACCGTTGGCCGAGAGCGCCGGGAACATCTCGCCCAAGAATTTGCGCTTCTGAGCGGCGCGCTTGTGACTGAAATCGAGCAGGATCGGATCGAGCAGAGCAAAGTCCATACCTATATGGTCCCAGCAGCCGTCATAATCGTCCGGGTGCGGCTTGCCGGTGGTGAAGCTGCCGTCGAGATAGACGACGCCACAGCCCGCCGCGCGCAGCGCCTCAACGACGCGCCGGAAGCCCTCGAACAGCCATTGTCGGTGCGGCGTCGTTGCGAATGCCAAAGCGACTTCTGCCATCGTCGCGTCATGGATGCCCGGCGGCAGCACCGGCCAAGGTGCATCGGGCGCAAGACTGATGAGAGCGGGTATCACAACACAACAATATCGTTGTGTTTCATATTTGTCCAGAGGGCTACCTGATTGCGGGTTTCACCCGCTTGTCCGCTTGGTTGGGCATCGATCCTGAACCCGGCTTTCGGCAAACAGCCTAAAATCGCCCAGCCCAATCTACCGGACATTCTGCTCATGTCTGGCGACGCGTAAAGAAAATCGCGTTTCCTTTACGCGTCGCGTGGATGTGTAAAAATCTAGCACCATTTTTCCGGAACGGTAAAGTTGGCTAGCCGCTGGTCCTCACGGTCCGCCAAGCGCCCCATCAATCTGACGAGCCACCCCGCCGCCGCGATCCAGCTCGGCCCACAGGAAAACAACGCTGCCACCACTGACTTCCTGTAGCCGCGCGCCGATGTTCCGCTTCTCGAGGCTGTCGGCGTTGTCGGTGCG
>CAZVMY010000317.1:0-4111 GCA_964628955.1 uncultured Methylocystis sp. | reverse complement strand
TGATGAAACCCGAACTCATCGCGGCGATCATGCCATGAGTCCGCCGATCCGCCGCAGCGGTCAGTGCAGGCGCTCGCGCGGCATGTCGAGATGCGAAACGATGTCGGATAATCCGTGCAGATGCGGATTGAGCGACAGCGCGATCTCGAACGCGGCCTTGGCCTCGCGCGGGCGGTTGTGGCGCAGGCAGATCTGCCCGAACCCGAGCATGGCGCCGAAGTGGCGCGGCTCGAGGGCGAGGGTCCGGGTGATGTCGGCGATGCAGTCCTCGTCGCGGCGCTCCAGAAAGGCGAGCGTCGCCCGCTTGTTCCACGCCTCCGCCCAGTCCGGATATTCCTCCACCAGCCGGTCGAGGATGGGCCGCGCGAGATCGCGCGCACCGGCGGAAATCGCTTCCACCGCCGCGACCATCGTCGAGCTCGCTTCCCGGTCGGGATGTGCGATCCACAGCGCCCAGATGAGCTCGATCAGTTCGTCGGGCTCGCGCGGCGGATTGCTGGTGCCGAGTTCCTTGAACAGGTTGTCGAGCCGACGCGGCAGGTTGGCCGCGGGCTTGCGGCCGAGCGCGCCCACCACGAGGCTCAGCGCCTCGTCGAGTGCGGCGTTGTTGATGCCGCGCCGTCGCTGGGAACTTCTGCGGGTCATCGCGGCTTCACACCGGTGAACGAAGAGGCGCAGCAAGGGCTGCAACCAGGGGCGACAATGACCATGTTTCAGTCTCGTTGACCATCACTGGCCGTTTGGCCACAAACTTGCCACGAAGTGCGTTGGCGCACATCTTTCATGGACGCCATCAGTGTATCAGGCATGACGATGCAAAATCCGGCCAGCTTGTCAGATCACGATCAGGCCATCTCGGTGCGGTTCTGGGGCGTCCGCGGCAGCCATCCTGTGCCCGGCCCGCGTACGGTCGAGTTTGGCGGCAACACTTCGTGCGTCGAGGTCCGGCTCGGCGGCCGGCTTTTCGTTCTCGATGCCGGCACCGGCATCGCCGCGCTGGGTCACGAACTTTCGCGCGAGGACTCGCGCGACATCACGCTGCTTCTGACCCATCTGCATCCTGACCACGTGGGCGGTCTTCCGTTCTTCAAGCCGCTGCTGACCGGCGATTGCCATGCCCGTATATTCTGCGGCAATCTTGGCGGGGAGACGGCGGAAAGTGCGCTCGATCGCTGCTTCGGCCCTCCGCTCTTCCCCATCAGGCTCGGCGACCTCAAGAGCCACATCGAGCACGTGGGCTTCAAGGCGGGGCAAACGCTGACCTTCGGCAACATCAGCGTCGGAACGTTCCTGCTCGTCCATCCCTCGGGCGCGACCGCCTATCGGTTCGACCTCGGTTCGGCCCGTTTCGCTTACGTCACCGACATCGAACACGTGGCCGACGCGCCCGATCCGGCTCTCGTCGAGTTCGTCCGCGGAGCCGATCTCGTCGTCTACGACGCCATGTACACCGAGGAGGAGTTCTCCTTCTGCCGCGGCTGGGGCCATTCGACCTGGCCGGCCGGTGTGGCACTCTGCCGCGCCGGCGGCGTCAAGCGGCTCGCCGCCTTCCACCATCACCCGAAGCACGACGACGCGAAGCTGCTGGACTTCGAGCGCCAGCTCCAGGCCGAGATGCCCGGCTCCTTCTTTGCCCGCGAGGGCCAGCAGGTGACCATCGGGCAAGTCACCAACTGAGCGTAATGTCGTTGCCCTGAACGGCGCCGACGGTATGGTCCGGCCGCGGAGAACACGCTCTTGACACGAACGCTCGTCACCGGCGTCGCCGGCTTCATCGGCTCGCACGTCGCCCGTCGACTGAGCGATGCCGGCACCGAAGTGGTCGGAGTCGACAACTTCAGCCCTTTCACCGAGCGTCGCCTGCAGGAAGACCGGATCGCCGACCTCAGACCGCGCAACAACTTTCGCTTCGTCGAGCTCGATCTGGCGGACCGGGCCGCGACCGCCGCGTTCTTCGAGGACGAGCGCCCGTCCCGGATCATCCACCTCGCCGGGCAGGCGAGCGTCCGGTACGCGCGGGAAAACCCGTACGCCTACGGCGAGTCCAACCTCGTCGGCTTTCTCAATCTGCTGGAAGGCGCCCGGCACACCGCGCCTGAGAACGTGCTGTATGCCTCGTCCAGCTCGGTCTACGGCGGGAACGTCAAGGTGCCGTTCGGCGTCGACGACCCGGTCGACCACCCGCTCAGCCTCTATGCGGCGACCAAGAAGGCCAACGAATTGATGGCCCATGCTTATGCCGAGAGCTACGGCATCCCCCTGACCGGTCTCCGGTTCTTCACCGTTTACGGTCCGTGGGGACGGCCCGACATGGCGGTCTGGATGTTCACGCGCAAGATCTTCGCGGGCGAGCCGATCGAGCTCTTCAACCACGGCGACCTCCGGCGCGACTTCACGTATGTCGACGACATCGTCGACGGCATCCTGCGGCTCCTCGAGCGGCCGGCGGCTTCGACCCCCGGCTTCGATCCCGCGAGCCCGACGCCGTCCCGGTCGCGGGCCCCTTACCGGGTCTACAACATCGGCAACAACAGCCCGGTCGAACTGATGCACATGGTTGCCGTACTGGAACGGCTGATCGGGCGCACGGCCATCAGGAAGATGGTGGATCGGCCGCCGGGCGAGATGCTGGCCACCTACGCCGACATCGACGATCTGACGGCGGACACCGGGTTCCAGCCGCAGACCTCCATCGAGGAGGGGCTGGCCCGGTTCGTGACCTGGTACCGCGGTTACCGCGGGCTGTGAACGGACTGGCGACGGCCGCCGGCCGGCGTCGCGGAGCGGCCGCGCTTCTCGCCATCGCCGCGGCGGCGACCTCTGCCGGCTGGCGTGGCGCGCTCGTCGTCGTCGCTTCCGGGGCGGCGATCGTCGTTCTCTGGCCGCTGCTCGTTCGCTACGCGCTCGCGCGTCCCAACGCGCGGTCGAGCCATCGCGAACCGACGCCTCAGGGCGGCGGCATCGCCGTCGTCGGCGCGACGCTTGCCGGCCTCTGGCTCTGGGGATCGCCGGCCCCGGCGCTGACGAGCTTCGCCGCAGCCATCGTGTGCGGCGCGCTCGCGCTCGCCGTCGCCGGCGCTATCGACGACGTCCGGCCGCTCCCGGTCGCTCCGCGGCTGATCGTGCAGGCTCTCGCCGTCGGCGCCGTGATCGCGCTGGCTCCCGCCGAGTGGCGGCTGGCGCCCGCGTTGCCGATGGTGCTCGAGCGCCTGCTGCTGGTCGTCGCCGGAATTTGGCTGGTGAACCTGACCAACTTCGTGGACGGCATCGACGGCATCACCGCGGCGCATCTCCTGCCGCTGGCGCTGGGCGTCGCCGTCCTTGCCGGGCTGGGTTTCGCTTCGCCATGGAGCGGCGCTCTCGCCACGGCGCTGGCTGCGGCACTGCTGGGGTTCCTTCCGTTCAACCTCCCGCCCGCGCGTCTATTCCTCGGCGACGTCGGCAGTCTGCCGCTCGGGCTGATCGCCGGCGCACTGCTGCTCGACGTGGCGGCACAGGGCTCGCCGGCCGCCGCGATCCTGCTGGCCGCATATCCGTTCGTCGATGCGACGTTGACGTTGTTCGACCGGATCCGCAGGCGGGTGCGGCTCGCGGACGCGCATCGCGAGCATTTCTACCAGCGAGCGGTCGACCGCGGTCGACCCGTGATCGTGGTGGCGGCAACGGTCGCAATTCTGCAACTGGTCCTGGCCGGGCTGGCGATCGCCTGCGTTCTCACCGACGTGCCGGCCCTGCGCTGGGCGCTCGTCGGCGCCGGCCTGATCCTGACCGCGCTCGTGCTCGGCTGGTTCTCCGGCCGCCTCGGACGACGCTGATGCGCCGCGTCCTGGTCACCGGTGCGAGCGGGTTCCTGGGAGAGGGCCTCGTGCCGGCGCTTCTCGCCGCCGGCTGGCGCGTCAGGTCGGCCGGACGCTCCGCGCCGCCGGTCGCGGAAGGACTGGAGCATGTCCCGACCGGCGACATCGCGCTCATGCGTCCGGCCGACTGGACGCCGCTGCTCTCCGGCATCGACGCCGTGATCCACTTGGCCGGTCTGGCTCATGCCGGCGGCGTGGACGAGGCGAGGCTTCGGGCCGTCAACACCGATGCCACGCTCGCGCTGGCGCGCGCC
>CAZVMY010000316.1:0-4125 GCA_964628955.1 uncultured Methylocystis sp. | reverse complement strand
GATACTCGGCGAGCAGCGTGTGGCCGATGTAATGAAAGTCGCCGACGAGCGGCACCTCGATCCCGAGCGCCATGAGGCGATCGCGGATGTGCGGCACGGCTGCAGCCGATTCCGCACGGTCGACGGTGATACGTACGAGTTCCGACCCGGCGCGCGCGAGCTGCGCCACCTGGCGTGTCGTCCCCTCGATGTCGGCGGTGTCGGTGTTGGTCATCGACTGCACGACGACCGGCGCGCCGCCGCCGACGATGACGCCGCCCACGGCGACCGCGATCGTCTGACGGCGCGGCAGCATGCCGGCGACGTTCAGGTCGTCTCCGGAGAACGCGCCCTGGGCGACCGGGATGTTCATGGCAATGATCCTCCGAAAGGCTGTCGAGTACAGACCCTAGGCCGCGGCCGTCAACGGCGGACAATCGGCGCAATGGCCGGCAAGCTCGATCACCTGGCCGCGCGTGCGGAAGCCGTGGCCGGCCGCGAGCGCGGCCAGGCTGTGGTCGACCCCCGCCGAGGTCGCCTCGCGCACGCGACCGCACTGGTCGCAGATCATGAACACGACCACGTCGCTGTTGGAATGGTTGTGAGGACAAGCGAGAAACGCGTTGCGGCTCTCCAGCTTGTGCACCAGCCCCGCCTCCCGCAGGAAGTCGAGCGCACGATAGATCGAGATGGGCGCCAGACGCCGCATGCCTTGGTCGGCGAGGGTCTCGATCAGATCGTAGGCTCCGCGGGGCCGGTCGCTCCGCACGAGCGCTTCGAAGACGGCGCGGCGCAGGTCGGTCAGGCGCATGCCCTTCGCGAGGCAGGCTTCCTCGGCCGCGTGCAATGTCGAAACCGTGTCGTCACGATTACCCGAATGCGCATGGTCTTCCGGGCCGTGGACATGATAGGCGTCCGCGGTCATCGGCGTGCCGGCCTTCGGAAACGCCGCTTTCGGGTCGGATGCAGCCAAGGCGGACGTTCCTGTCGTTCGAAAACCGTCGTAAGTTATCGTCTATCAAGGTCTGCCGCCAGACGAAACGCCCCGCGGTACCGTTTCCGGCCGACCATCACGTCGTCAGTTCGCCGACGTCTTTCCAGGAGTTCTCTCATGTCGCCCTCTTCCAAACCGTCTTCGGCGAGCCTGGCCGTCCCATCGTTGAAGGGCCGGACGGCGATCGTCACCGGATCCACCAGCGGCATCGGCCTCGCCATCGCCCGCAGCTTCGCGCAGGCCGGTGCCAGCGTCGTCATCAACGGTCTCGGCGATGCCGCCGCGATCGAGAAGGAGCGTGCCGCGATCGAGGCAGATTTCGGTGTCGGCTGCGCCTATTCGCCCGCCAACATGATGTCGGGCGAAGAGGTCACCGGCATGGTCAAGCTGGCGCATGACCGCTTCGGCTCGGTGCACATCCTGGTCAACAACGCCGGGATCCAGCATGTGGCGCCGATCGACGAGTTCCCCGACGACAAGTGGGAAGCGATCATCCGCATCAATCTGGTGGCGGCCTTCTACGCGATCAAGGCGGCAGTGCCGCTGATGAAGCAGGCCGGATGGGGCCGGATCATCAACATCGCCTCCGCCCACGCGCTCGTCGCCTCGCCCTACAAGTCGGCCTATGTCGCCGCCAAGCACGGCATCGCCGGCCTGACCAAGACGGTCGCGCTCGAGGTGGCGCAGCAACACATCACCGTGAACTCGATCGCGCCGGGCTACGTCTGGACGCCGCTCGTCGAGAAGCAGATCCCCGACACGATGGCCGCGCGCAAGCTGACCAAGGAACAGGTGATCAACGACGTGCTGCTCCACGCGCAGCCGACCAAGGAATTCGTGAAGGTCGAGGAACTCGCCGCTCTCGCGCTGTTCCTGTGTTCCGATGCCGGTGTCTCCATCACCGGAACGACCCTGTCGGTCGACGGCGGCTGGACCGCCGAATGAGCGCCCCCTCGAAGAAGACCGTATCGCTGGCGCTCCAGGGCGGCGGCGCGCATGGTGCGTTCACCTGGGGCGTGCTCGACCTGCTGCTGGAAGACGAGCGCATCCACATCGAAGCGATCTCGGGAACGAGCGCCGGCGCTATGAACGCGGTCGCGCTCGTCGATGGCTGGATCGAAGGCAAGGCCGAGGGCGCGCGAAAGCAGCTCGACGCCTTCTGGCACGCGGTTTCGCAGGATGCGCGCTATTCGCCGATCCAGCGCTCCGCCTGGGACAAGTTCCTCGGGTCCTGGAGCCTGGAAGGCTCGATCGGCTATCTGTGGTTCGACCTCTTCACGCGCTTCGCCAGCCCCTACGACTTCAATCCGGGCAACCACAACCAGATCAAGGAGCTGCTCAATCGGGAGATCAGTTTCGAGAACGTCCGCAAGGACTGCGACGTCAAGCTGTTCATCGCGGCGACCAACGTGCACTCGGGCAAGATCGAGGTGTTCGCCCGTGAGAAGCTGACCGCCGACCACGTCATGGCGTCCGCCTGTCTGCCGTTCCTGTTCCAGGCGGTCGAGATCGACGGCGTGCCTTACTGGGACGGCGGCTACACCGGCAATCCTGCCCTCTTCCCGCTGTTCTACAACGCCAAGAGCAGCGACGTCGTGCTGGTCCAGATCAACCCTGTCGAGCGCAAGGTCACGCCCCGGTCGGCACGCGACATCCAGAACCGGCTGAACGAGGTGAGTTTCAACAGCTCGCTGCTGCAAGAGCTGCGCTCGGTCCGTTTCGTCACGCGGCTGATCGACGACGGCAAGCTGTCGGCGAGCGAATACAAGCGCGTGCTGATGCACCGCATCGCGGAGGACGACGCGCTGAAGCCGCTCGATGCATCGACCAAGCTGAACGCGGAGTGGGACTTCCTGCTGTATCTCAAGAACGCCGGACGATCGGCGGCCAAGCGCTTTCTGGCCAACCATTTCGACGATCTCGGCCAGCGGTCGACGCTCGATCTGGGCGACGCGCTGCAGGCGCCGGTCACGCCGTCGAGCGTCCATACGCAGCAGAAGGCGGGGAAGCATCCGGGCTGACGCGCTCAGGCAAACCTCCAGACGGAGGTTCGCTTGATCGCGTGATCCTCGAGCGAGCGGAGCGTCGGAACGCAATAGATCGCAACCTCGATCAGCCCGTCGCGTGGCAGATAGGCCCGCCCGGGATCGCCCATGAGCACCAGCGCTCCCCGGGCGTGCAGCCGCTTCAGCCAGTCGAGCATGCGCGACGCCGTATCGCGCTCGTAGAAGATGTCGCCGGCGAGCACGACGTCCCAGCCGTCGTCGCGTCCGACGAGATCGCCGCCCGTCGCCCGGACGCGGGCCGCCACTCCGTTCTCGGCGGCATTGAGCGCGATGGCGGCCAGAGCGAACGCGTCGACGTCGTTGGCGTGAACCTCGGCGGCGCCGGCCAGAGCGGCCGCGATGCCGACCAGGCCCGAACCGCTGGCGACGTCGAGCACTGTCCTGCCCGCGACCAGTTGCGGCTCGTCCAGCACGTGGCGCGCGAGCGCCTGTCCACCGGCCCAGGCGAATGCCCAGAACGGGGGTGGCAGGCCGGTCGCGGCCAGGTCTTCCTCGGTGCGCTGCCAGAGCGCCACCGCTTCGTCGGCGAGATTGAGCCGGATCTCCGGGGCATGGGGAACGCAGTGGAGGCGGGTCTCGCGGCGAATGAACTCCACCTGCTGAGCGGGTGTCATGTGTCGGCGCGCGGCTTCGGGCTCGCGGGAGCGGGAACCATGTCCTGGTAGAGGCGAGCGACGGCCCGGCCGACCGCATCCTCGGTGTAGCCGTCGAGAACCCGCAGCCGTGCTCCGGCGCCGAGGCGGCCGGCAAGTGCCGCGTCGCTCGCGAGCCGGACGATCGCCGCCGTCAGCGCCGGCACGTCGTCCGGCGGCACGACCAGACCTTCCGAACCGTCGCGGACGAAGTCGGCGCAACCCGGCACCGCCGTGGTGACGATCGCGCGGCCGCAGGCGGCCGCTTCCAGCAGCGACCGCGGCAGGCCCTCGCCGCCGCGCGACGGCAGGATGGCGGCGTGGTGCGCCGCATGCAGCGCGGGAACGCGCTCGTTGCCGACCGGGCCGATCCAGCGGATGCCGGCCCCTTCGGCCCAGCTCAGGAGCGTTTCCTCGGGGATCGCGCGCGGGTTCGCCGGATCGGGAGCGCCGG
>CAZVMY010000315.1:0-4133 GCA_964628955.1 uncultured Methylocystis sp. | reverse complement strand
GCTCGGCCTATTCCCGCATCTGGGATTTCCCGCGCTTCCGCGCCATTGCGGACGAGGTCGGGGCCGTCTTCTTCGTCGACATGGCGCATTTCGCCGGGCTGGTGGCGGGAGGCGCACATCCCTCGCCCTTCCCGCACGCCCACGTCGTGACCACGACCACGCACAAGACGCTTCGCGGCCCGCGCGGCGGCCTGATCCTGACCGACGACGAGGCGCTGGCGAAGAAGTTCAACTCGGCGATCTTTCCCGGCCTGCAGGGCGGCCCGCTGATGCACGTGATCGCCGCCAAGGCGGTGGCCTTCGGCGAGGCGCTGACGCCGGAGTTCAAGATCTACGCGCATGCCGTGGTCGAGAATGCGCGCGCGCTCGCAGCGACCCTCGTGAAGGGGGGCTTCGCCATCGTGTCCGGCGGTACGGACAACCACCTGATGCTGGTCGATCTCAGGCCGAAGGGGCTGACCGGGAAGTCCGCCGAAGCCTCGCTCGGCCGCGCCCACATCACCTGCAACAAGAACGGCGTGCCGTTCGACCCGGAGAAGCCGACCATCACCTCCGGCATCCGGCTCGGATCGCCGGCCGCCACGAGCCGCGGTTTCGGCGTCGCCGAGTTCCAGCGGGTGGGTGAGTTGATCACAGAGGTGCTGGACGGGCTCGCCGCCAACGGCGAGGCTGGTAACGCCACGGTCGAGGCGCGTGTCAAGGCGAAGGTGCACGACCTGACGCGGCGTTTCCCGATCTATTGACGGGCCGATGCCCTATATCAACCTGCAGATCACGAAGGGCGCCTCGCGCGAGCAGAAGGAGGCGATCGTGAAGGCCTTCACGCAGACGCTGGTCGACGTGCTTGGCAAGAAGCCGGAGCACACGCACATCGTCATCCAGGAGATCGCGGACGAGGATTGGGGCTTCGCCGGCGAACTCACCGACACCTGGCGGCTGAAGCAAGGATCGGCGACCTGATCGCCGACGCTGGACGGCAGCGTCTTACGGGGTTACATACACGCTGTAGGAGAGACGCCGATGTCCACCGCCATTCCGCGCGCGATCAGCATGCGCGACCTGCAGAAGATGTCCGCCGCGCAGATCGAGGCGATGCCCGGTCCGGTGCCGGTCAGGAGCGGCGATCGCACGTTGGCCCTGCTCGTACCGCTGCGACGACCGGACGTCGCCGCGCTGGATGCGCTGGCCGCGGAGGTTGCGGCGGATGTCGCATCGCGGTCAGTGCAGGAGCAGGCAGCGATCGACGCGTTCCTCGCGGCGAGGGGCGAGGCTTGATGCAGCGGCCGCCCTCGGCGGTTCTCGTGGTCGACGCGAACGTTCTTCTGAGTGCTGCGCTTGGCGTCCGGACGGCGCCGGTCATCGCGCACGTCGGTCGATCGAGACTCATCGTGACGAGCGAGCGCGCGGCCGAGGAGACGATTTCCGTCATTCGGGTCATGGACAGGCCGACGGGCGAGAGAACGCGGCGGGCCATGCGATATCTTTCGACGATCGATGTGCTCCCTCGCGACCGTTACGCGGTCCTGGAGGGAGCGGCTTCCGATGTCCTGCGGAGCGCGCCGGCATCAGGCAACGGCAACACCTCGGACGCGCACGTCCTCGCGCTCGCGTGGACGGTGTCGGGCGACATCTGGTCCCATGACCGCGATTTCGCCGGCACCGGCTGGCCTGTCTGGTCGAGTACCAATCTTTCGGCCGCCCTGGCGAGCGCCTGACGCATGCGCTGCCCCTATTGCACATCCCTCGATACGCAGGTGAAGGACTCACGGCCCGCCGAGGATCACACGTCCATTCGCCGCCGTCGCGTCTGCGATGCCTGCGGCGGGCGGTTCACGACCTTCGAGCGCGTCCAGCTTCGCGAACTCACGGTGGTCAAGCGCTCCGGCCGGCGCGTGCCGTTCGATCGCGAAAAACTCGCGCGCTCGATCGCGGTGGCGCTGCGCAAGCGCGACGCGGCCCCCGAGCGCGTCGAGCGCATGATCAACGGCATCGTCCGCCAGCTCGAAAGCCTGGGCGAGCCCGAGGTGACGACCGAGCAGATCGGCAGCGCCACGATGGAGGGGTTGCGTCAGCTCGACGGCGTCGCCTACGTGCGTTTCGCCTCGGTCTACCGCAACTTCAACGAGGCGAGCGATTTCGGCGCCATCATCGACGAACTGCAGGGCGAGGAGGGTGAGCCGGCACCGTCGCCGACGCCGTCGCCGCGCGGAAACGGCCGCGCGTGAGTCCCGTCGCGTCGCCATTGCGGGCGCGCCGTGGCTGATGCTCCGCCGCTGACGACCGACGAGCGCTTCATGGCCGCGGCGATCGCGCTGTCGCGCCGCGGGCTGGGCCTCACCTCGCCCAATCCCTCGGTCGGCGCGATCGTGGTGCGCGACGGCGTCGTGATCGGCCGCGGCGTCACGGCAGCCGGCGGCCGGCCCCATGCCGAACGGTTGGCGCTCGAGGAGGCGGGTGAGCGGGCGCGCGGTGCCACGATCTACGTGACGCTGGAGCCCTGCGCCCGCCGCAGCCAGCGTGGCGACACGGCCGCTTGCGCCGATCTCATTGCCGCCGCCGGGATCGTCCGTGTGGTGACCGGCGCGGATGATCCCAGTCCGCACGCCGCGTCCGAGGGACTGCGCCGGCTTGCCGCCATGGGCATCGCGCTGACGCGCGGCATCCGCGCCGCCGACGCGCGCCGCGTCAACCTCGGCCATGTGCTGCGCATGACCGATGGCCGGCCGCTGCTCGACCTGAAGCTCGCCGAGACGCCGGACGGCTATGCCGCGACTGCCGATCGGAAGCCGCTCGCCATCACCGGCGAGGCCGCGCGGGCCCGCGTGCACATGATGCGCGCGATGGCCGACGCGATCCTGGTCGGCGTCGAAACCGTGCTTGCCGACGATCCGCAGCTCACCTGCCGCCTGCCCGGGCTGTTCCAGCGCTCTCCCGTGCGGATCGTCCTCGACCGGCAGTTGCGCCTTCCGGTCGGCTCGGTACTTGCCGTCACCGCCCGCAACGTTCCTGTCTGGGCGATCGGCGCGTCCGACGCTCCGGTCGAACGTGAGCGCGCGTTGCGGCGCGCCGGCGTCGAGGTGATGCGGGTCGGGCGCGAGCGGACCGGTCGTCTCGACCTGCGGGAGGCCTTGCGGCTCTTCGCCGCCAGCGGCATCACGCGCGTCTTCTGCGAGGGCGGACCCACCCTTGCGGTTTCGCTCGCGGAGGCCGATCTCATCGACAGCTTCGCCCTGTTCACGGGCGTCACGCCGCTCGGCCGGCCGGGATGGCCGGCGCGGCCCGGGGCGCTGGCGCGCTGGACGGACGTCATCCGCACTGCCTCCGACGAAACCCTGCCGGGTGGCGATCGGCTGCGCATCTACGAGAGAACGCGCTAGCCATGTTCACCGGTCTGGTTTCCGACGTGGGCACCGTCACGCTGCGCGAAGAGCGCGTCAGCGGACGCCTCCTGCGCCTGCGCATCGACTGCACCTATCCGGCGGAAAGCATCGCACTCGGCGCCTCGATCGCCTGCTCCGGTCCATGCCTGACCGTCGTCGACCGCGGTACGAGCGCTGGCGGCGCCTGGTTCGAGGTCGACGCCGCGGCCGAAACGCTCGCGCGCACGACGGTCGGCGAGTGGCAGATCGGTCGGCGGATCAACCTGGAACGCTCGCTCAGGGTCGGCGACGAGCTCGGCGGCCATCTCGTCACCGGCCATGTCGACGGGATCGCGGAGGTCGTCGACCGCGAGGCGGTGACGGCCGGCAACGAGCCGTGGAGCGCGACCGCGCGCTTTCTCATCCGCGCGCCGGCGGCGCTCGCCGGATTCATCGCCGAAAAGGGCTCGGTCGCGCTCGACGGCACGTCGCTGACCGTCAACACGGTCGACGGCGAGCTGTTCTCGGTGCTGCTCATCCCGCACACGCTCGCGGTCACGACCTGGGGCGAGGTCGGGCCGGGAAGCCGGCTGAACCTCGAGGTCGACCTGATGGCGCGCTATGCGGCACGCCTCGCCGAGCGGGCGCTTGCGCCCGTCATGTCGAGCGCCTAAGCAGCGGCGCCGGACCTCATCACCGTCGATCTTCCTCGGAAAGGTGGCCCATGGCCGAGCCTTCGCGCGCCCGCCTCCGGCATCCTCCGTTGCCCGGTGC
>CAZVMY010000314.1:0-4147 GCA_964628955.1 uncultured Methylocystis sp. | reverse complement strand
GCCAGGGTATCCTCGCCCACCCTGCGGTCTACGCGGCCGGTGGCCGCGAGCACCGCGGCCCAGACCGTCATGCCGAGCCTAGCCACCACGATCGTCTCCCCCGGCGTCGGCATCAGAAGAGCCCCCCGATTCCGCCCTCGCCGAACGGCACGACCTCGATCGCGAACGTCAGCTTCCGGCCGATCCCCGACTGGTGGATGTATTCGTGCGTGGCGCCGACCTTCACGATGCAGACCGCGCCGAAGACCCCAGCGAAGGCGGCCGCGGCGCCCCAGCCGATCATGTCGACCGGCTGACCCAGCCGCTGGGTCTCCTTGAGCGCCAGGTAGTCGCCGTAGCCGCCGAACTCCTGATTGAAGATCAGCCCCTCGATCGTCATCTGGCTCTCGCCGAGCCCGGTGAACTGCCGCGCGGGGCCGACGCCGAAACGGTGCACGCCCGGCCAGAGCGCCCGGCTCTCCTCCTCGATCTTCTGGAGGGTCATCGGCAGCGTCTCGAATACATTCGGTCCGAGCGCGAGCAGCGGTGTCATGCGCTGGTGCCCAGGTCATGCAAACCGTCGGAATGCGCGTTTCCGGCGCCGCGCCGGCCGCTGCCGGCATTGGCCAGCGTCGTGCGGACGCGGGCGGCCACCGCTTCCGCGGCCGCTACGGCCTGGGCGCCGCCGGCGGTGATCCCGGCCGCCAGCGATCCCATCATCTGCTGGCCGGCCGGCGTTAGATCGACGCTGCCGAGCCGCTGCCGCACGCCCTCGCCGACCTGTCCGGCCGCGGCATCCGTCGCAGCCTTCCCGTCGACCATGCCATCGGAGACCTTTTCCATCATGCTGCGGGCGGCCGGACCGAGGTCTATCTCCAGCGACGACCTGAGCGCATCGAGAGCAGAGCCTCCGGCGCCGAAACCGAAGCGACCAGGACCTATTCCACCGGAGGAGCCGGCCGTCGAAGGTGCTCCCGTCGGACCAAGCCCAAAGCGATCCTGTGCCATGGCTGCGGGCGCTACCAGCTGGCCGAGCTCCCTCATGCTCGCGGTCCTGCGCTTGCGATGAGCCTCGGCATCGGCCGCGAAACCGGCCTTGTCGGCGGAAGACCCGGCCAGGGTTTTCAGGGCGTCGATCGAACGCAGCCTGGCCTCGATCTCGGCCATGCGCGTCTGGAGCGCCAGGACCTCGGTCATGCGCATACCCGTCGCCCGATCGTCCTGGTCGGCCGGCTTCCTCGATGCGGGTGCTTTCGACGGATCGAGCAGGCCGATCTGACCGGTGAGCTGACGGACTCTTCGGCGCGAGAAAGCCAGCTGTCCTTCGTCGGCTCCGGCGGACAGTCGGTTGGCGATCGACCGCTCCAGCGCGGCGCGCTCGGCTTCGAGGCGGTTGACCTCGGCCGTGTTGGTCAGCCTCGTGACGTCCTTCTGTTCCTTGCGGCCGGCGACTTGATATTCGACGCGACGCCGAAACGTCTCGTCCTCGACCATCCGCTGACGCTCTTCCGGCGAGAGGGCCTCGCCGCGGTCGATCTTGTCGCCCGTCGCCGCCGCCTCGGCCTTCGCGCCGGATCGCCTGTCGAGTTCCTTCAGGCCCTCGACGATCCGCTGGATCGCCTCGTTGATCGGAGGCAGCGCCCACTTGCCGAGCCGGTCGCCGACCTCGCCAGCGAGGCTCTTGAGCCGCTCGAGGTGATTGGCTGTCGTCGCCAGTTCGATGTTCAGCGTGCGTTCGCTCGATCCCTTCCACTTCGCCGGATCGTTCAGCGTCGCGAGGTTCTTGGTCACCTCGCCGATCGCTTCCTTGGAGCGCAGCATCTCGTCGAACCATTCCTGGCCGAAGATCTTCACCGCCGCCTTGATCGGATCTGGGGCCTTGTCGAGGGCCCTGAAGAGCTTCAGGAGCGCCGCCGTCGCGTCGGTCTTGACCAGCGCGGCCATCTCCTTGGCGTTGAGGCCGATGAGCTTCAGCCCTTCGCCGACCTTCTTGTTGTCGTCGGCAGTCGCCATCTTCGAGACGAGAGCGTTGAAGCCCCTCGCGCCGACCTCCGGGGCGATCCCGATCGACCGCATGGCGGTGAGGAAGGCGAGCGAGGCATCGAACGACACGCCCGCGGCCTTTGCCGCCGCGCCCGCGCGCTGGAACATCTCTAGGATGTCGCGTTCCTTGGCGGCGCTGGTGTCGCCGAGCGCGTTGATCTTGTCCGCCATGTCCTGCAGGCCGGGCAGGGTGAGCCCGGTTGCGGCGCGGATCTCGAACAGCTTCTGGGCGGCCTCCTGTGCCGGCATGTCCCAGGCGATCGCCGCCTTGGTCGCCAGCGTCGCGAACCCGGCCAGATCCCTGAATGCGATGCCGGCGGCGCCGGCCTCGGCATAGATCGACGCGATGTCCTCGAAACTGCGGCCATAGGCGATGGCCATCGACGAAATTTCAGTCGTCAGGTTCTCGAACGACGCTCCATCGGGCAGATCGACCTTCTTGCGCACGTCGGCCAGAGCCTTATCCCGACTGACGGCGGTCCCGATCGTGGCGCGGCCGACGCCATAGGCACCGACGCCGCCTCCCAGCACACCGAGCGGAACGCCTGCAGCGCCGAGCGCGCCAGCCGCCAGAGCGCCGCCGGACCCCGTCCGACCAGCCGATCCGGCCACCCCCTGGCCCGCCCTCAGCGCGCCGCCAGCGCCGAGCCCGGCCAGTTCGCGCTTCAGGCGCGCAGCCGAAGTGCCGGCGCCATCGAGCTCGCGCCTCAGTCGGCCGATCGCGCTGCCATCGGTCTCGCGCGCGGCACGCTTGACCGCGCCCAGTTCGCGGCCGGCCTTCGCGGCCGCCGGTGCCAGCGCCATGAGGTCGGCCTTGAGCTTCTGGCCGGCCCGGGCATCCCGGAGCGCCTTCGCTTCCGTCCGAACCCCGCCCAGATCCTTGCGGGCGGCGCGTGCGCCTGGCGAGAGGTTGTTGATCAGGTCGAGGATGAGCTTGACGCGCATGCTCACGGGCGCTCTCCGACGATCAGGGCGGCCTCGTCATGCCAGAACCCGATCGTGCCGATCGGCCAGGCGAGAACCTGCGGCAGCGGCGTGTTCAGGGTCATGGCCACCTCCGCGGCGAGCCGCGGGATCCGCGCCAGCCCGCGCCTCACGTCGCCGGAGCGTCGGGGGCCGCCCCGTCCTCCGGCCCGGACACGAGCGCGGAGGGCAAGAAAGGGCGCGTGGCGGCGACCACCGTCGCCGCATCGTCCGCCGCCATCGCCATCAGCACGTCGGGATGGACGCCGACGCAGAGCGCCTGAGCCCGTACACCGAGCGTGGTCTCGTCCGGATCGTCGAGCAGCAGCCCCGTGACGTCGTTGCCGGTCAGCAGCCGCAGCGTCACCGTCTCCAGCGGCCGGCCGTCGACGAGCAGCGGGAACCTGAGCGGGATGCGGGCCGACCAGCGGGCGGGTTCGAGCGGCGCTATCGTGGGCCGTCCCGGCGCCTCGCGCGGCAGGGCCGCCCGCGCCGCCTCGGCGTCGAGGAACGCCTGCGCGGCGGCGACGGGGGCGAGGTCAGGGTCGGGCGGCAGGGTCATCAGGCGTTGAGGCCGATGGTCTGCGCGACGTCGAGCTGCAGGCCGTCGGCGTCGAGCCAGCCGCCCATGCGCAGGTCGAACCTGCAGATCTCGCGGCCGCCGATCGAGAGCGTGTACTTGGTGATCGACTTGACGGTGTACTCGGTCGACCCGATAGAGCCGCCCTCCAGCGCCTGCACCTCGGCCGAGAGGCGGCCGATCGCCGTGGCCTGCACGGGGATCGAGCGCTTGGCCGTGTCGTCGGACAACTCGTCGACGAGCGCGGCGAGGATCGTGTAGGTCCGGCGCGTGCCCGTGGGCCCGGCGAATTGGGCGAGGATGTCGGGCTGGATGCCGTCGGCCGTGACCTTCATCTCCAACGCCTCGGCGGTGGTCATGATGTTCACCGCGCCGCGGATGCCGGCGAAGCTGATGTCGTCGCCGGTCTCGCTCATCATCGGCAGCATGCCGGAGCGCATCGGCAGGCCGAGATTCAGGCCGTCCGGGAAGAAATTGACGCCGCGGACCGGCAGGTAGGGAAGCGACGCCACGGCTGGCTCCTCTCGTTTTCGGTTTCGGGGCGGCCTCAGCCCAGATCGGCGTTGATGCCGTAGATCAGGC
>CAZVMY010000313.1:0-4171 GCA_964628955.1 uncultured Methylocystis sp. | reverse complement strand
GTGCGGATGAAGTCGTGGATGTCGAGCGCCGGCTCGCCGAAAAATTTATCGGCGCCCTGGTTCTCCAGCACCAGCAGCTGGCGCTGGATGGCGCCGATCGTCTGATCGGAGATGTTGCCGTAGGTCGCCTGAAGCTTCTTCTGCAGCGCGTTGTCTTCCGCGATCTCGCCGATCAGCGACCGCAGGTCCTTGAGATCGAGCAGGAGCAGCCCGTTGTCGTCGGCGTAGCGGAAGACGATGTTGAGCGCGCCTTCCTGCGTGTCGTTGAGTTCGAGGAGGCGGGCGAGGAGCAGCGGTCCCATTTCCGCGATCGTGGTGCGGATCGGATGGCCCTGTTTCCCGAACAGGTCCCAGAACACCACCGGGAACTGGTCGGCCTGGTAGGTCAGCCCCAGTTCCGCCGAGCGCCGGACGAACACGTCCTTCCCTTCGCCGGGCGCGGCGAGGCCCGAGAGATCGCCCTTGACGTCGGCCGCGAAGACCGCGACGCCGGCAGCCGACAAGCCTTCCGCGATGGTCTGGAGCGTCACCGTCTTGCCGGTGCCGGTGGCGCCGGTGACGAGGCCGTGGCGGTTCGCGAGCTTGAGCGTCAGGTAATTGTAGGGATCGGCGGCAGGGCCGGCGGAAGCAGCCGCCTTCGCCGCGCCCCGCTTCGGTTTCGCGGCCGGGGGCGCGGCGCTGATGAGCCCCGCCCGACCGATCAGGACCCTGCCGTCGCTCGCCGCGGGTTGTCCCGCCAGGGGATTGCCCAACGCCATCTCGATCCCGCCTTTCACGTTCGTTCGGCTGGGTTATAGACGCGCCCCGGGGCGCTTTCCACTGCCGCGACGCTCGTGCTAGTCGGAGCCGCCGCAGCGTCGCGGCGCCGAGGAGAGCCCCATGGAAGAGTTGATCCAGCGCATCACCGCCAATGTCGGGATCGACCCCGCTCTCGCCGAGAAGGCGGTGGGCATGATCCTGGCCTTCCTGCAGAAGGAGGGACCGCAGGCGGAGGTGAGCCAGCTGATCGCGGCGCTTCCGGGCGCCGACGCCGCGATCGCGGCCGGCAGCGGCGGCGGCGGCCTCATGGGCATGATGGGCGGCATGATGGGCGGCGGCGTCATGGCGCTCGGCACGCAGCTCATGGGCGCCGGTGTCCCCATGGACCAGATGAGCGGTCTCGGCCGCGAACTCTTCGCGTTCGGCCGCGAGAAGGCCGGCGAAGATACCATGGGCACGATCATCGGCGCCATTCCCGGCCTGAGCCAGTTCGTGTGACCGACCGGCCGACCGAGGCCGACTGGCTGAGGCTCGTCGACGGCGTCCTCAAGGGGGCCGACTTCGAGAAGACGCTGGTCGGCCGCACGGCGGATGGACTGAGGATAGCGCCGCTGCATCGCCGACGGCCCGATGCGGCGGTGATCGCCGGTGCGCGGGCCGGGCGACCCTGGCGCGTGATCCAGCGCGTCGACCACCCCGATCCGGATGCCGCCGCACGCCTCGCGCTCGATGATCTCGAAGGCGGCGCGGACGGGCTCGCGCTGGTGTTCGCCGCAGCGCAGACCGCGCGCGGGTACGGCCTCGCCTGCGAGACGCTGGACGAGCTCGACCGCGCGCTCGACGGCGTCCGGCTCGACCTGATCCAGACGCGGCTGGAGCCCTCGCCGGGCGGGCGCATCCACGCGGCGCTGTTCGCGGCCCTCGTCAGGCGGCGCAATCTCTCCCCCGACCTGATGCGCGTTTCGTTCGGCATGGACCCGATCGGCGTGCTCGCCCATCTCGGGCTGTTCTCCGCCGACTGGCCGGAGATCGGCCGAAGGCTGGCCGACAGCATCCGGACTCTTGCCGATCAGGGCTTCCAGGGGCCTTTCCTTGCCTGCGACACCCGTCCGGCACATGAGGCGGGCGCCGGCGAGGCCGAGGAACTCGCCGTCGCCCTCGCCACGGGCGTGGCCTATCTGCGCGCGCTCGACGCCGCCGGCCTGCCTCCCGGCGATCCCTCCGCCACGGTCGAATTCACCGTCGCCGTCGACGCGGATCTGCTGCTCGGCGTGGCGAAACTGCGGGCGCTGCGCCGTCTGTGGGCGCGGGTCCAGGCGGTTTCGGCCACGCCCGTCGTGCCGATCAGCATCCACGCCGAGACGGCGTGCCGGATGCTCACGAAGCGCGATCCCCAGGTCAATCTGTTGCGCGGCACGGTCGCGGCTTTCGCGGCCGGCGTCGGCGGGGCGGATACGGTGACGGTACTGCCCCATACCGCCGCGCTCGGCCTGCCCGATGGCCACGCGCGGCGTCTCGCGCGCAACACGTCGCATCTGCTGATCGAGGAATCGCAGCTCTGGCACGTGGCCGATCCCGCGGCCGGCGCCGGCGGTTTCGAGGCGCTCACCGATGATCTCTGCGCGACCGCGTGGGGCCTGTTCCAGGAAATCGAACGCGAAGGCGGCATCGTCGCGAGCCTGACCGGCGGGCACCTGCAAAGGCGCATCGCCGCGACGCGGGCGGATCGGCAGCGTGCGCTCGCGACCCGGCGGGCCGTGCTGACGGGCACGAGCGCGTTCCCCGATCTTGCCGAAACCGCGCCGCCGGTGCTCGACGTCGAGCCTTCGAGGGCGATGCCGCCGAAGCTGCGCACGGGACGGCCCGACATGCCGTTCGCCGAGGTCGCGGCGGCGTTCGGGCGCGGCGCCCGACGCAACGACGTGACGCCGCCACCCATGGACAGGATCACGGCCGAACCGCTGCCGAGCCTGCGCCTCGCCGAACCCTTCGAGGCGCTGCGCGACCGGGCGGACGCATTCGCGCTGGCGCATGGACGGCGCCCCGCGGTGCGGCTCGTGGTTCTCGGCACGCCGGCCGCGGCGGCGCCCCGCCTCGGCTTCGCGCGCGACCTGTTCGCGATCGGCGGCTTCGAGACGATGGAGACGGCCGAAGGACCGGCCGCGCTCGTCTGCCTCTGTGGCAGTGACGAAGCCTATGCCGGAGAAGCCGGGACAACCGCCCCCACCTTCACCGCCGCGGGCAGCACCGTCTGGCTCGCCGGACGGCCGGGCGCGCAGGAGGACACCTGGCGTGCGGCCGGCATCAGCCGCTTCGTCTTCGCCGGCTGTGACGCCATCGAGGCGCTCGACGCCGCGCTGACGGTTGTTGGCGGATAGCTTTTTTGCTATGAATGTGGGCTGGATCTTCGAGGCATTGAATTCGCAGGTGGATGCGGAAATCGCGGCGTTGCCTGCGGACATTCGCGCAAAGCTCGGCCGGGTCGCTGCAACGATCGAGACATACGGACCGCAGCGCTTGCCGCGTGATCTGGTCAAGCACCTGGACGGAAAGCTTTGGGAGTTGAGACTTTCGGGTCGCGATGGAATTGCGCGAGCAATTTATGTCACGGCGCGCGGCAGACGGGTGGTGGTGCTTCGAGCTTTCGTCAAGAAGACGGAGAAGACGCCCCTGCGCGAACTGGAAATTGCCCGTCAACGGGCGAAGGAGCTTGCATGACCAGGATCCTTGATCTCCATGAGGAATGGATGAAGGACCCCGAGTACCGTCGCGAGTACGACGCGCTCGAGGAGGAATTCACCTTGATCGACGCGCTGATCGCCGCCCGATCCCGCGCCGGCCTCACCCAGGAGGAGGTGGCGGCGCGTATGGGGACGACGCAGTCCGTCGTGGCGCGTCTGGAAGCCGGCAAGGCGAAGCCCTCGACGCGCACGCTGCACCGCTACGCCAAGGCGACGGGATCGAAGCTCAGGATCGTCTTCGAGCCGGCGGCCTGAGCACGGGAGCCTGACCATGGCGCTGCCGGACTTCGACACGATTGCGTGGAACGAGCCTGCTCATTCTGAGACGAGAGCACAGCGAGCTTCGAAGGATGACCCCGCGCAGTCTGCGACCATCCTTCGAGGCCCGACCTCCGGCCGGGCACCTCAGGATGACGCGGGAGGGACGGACGGCGCCGGCGTCTGGCTCACGGCGGAGGGCATCGCGGTCAAGCCGACCTATGGCGAGGCGGACCTCGCCGGCCTGGACCATCTCGACACCTGGCCCGGCCTGCCGCCCTATCTGCGCGGCCCCTATCCCACGATGTACGTCAATCAGCCCTGGACGATCCGGCAATATGCCGGGTTCTCGACGGCGGAGGATTCCAACGCCTTCTACCGGCGCAATCTCGCCGCCGGGCAGAAGGGCCTCT
>CAZVMY010000312.1:0-4175 GCA_964628955.1 uncultured Methylocystis sp. | reverse complement strand
TATTGCGGCTTCGCGGCGGTCATAGACGCAGTCGGGGCCGGGTGCAACCGGGTTCGGCGCTGGCGCCTTGGCGTCGATCCGATGATCCACCCGTGTCAGCGGGCGATGTCGGCCTCGATGATCCGGCGGAGTGCCGGCGTCACCGCCGGCCTCACGCCGAACCAGCGCTCGAACCCGGGGACGGCCTGGTGCAGCAGCAGGCGGTGGCCGTCCACGGCTCTAAGGCCGCGCCGGCGGGCCGCGGCCAGCAGGTCGGTCTCGAGCGGGACGTAGACGATGTCGTGCACGACCGCGGCCGCGGGGAGCGGCGCGAGGTCGAGCGCGAGTGGCGGTTTGCCCTGCATGCCGAGCGCCGTCGTGTTGACGAGCAGCGTGGTGTCGCCGAGCAGGCGCGGGATGTCGTTCCAGAGCCCGGCCCGCGCGCCTCGACCGGCGCGGGCGGCCAGCGCCTCGGCCGATTCGGCCGTGCGATTGACGATCACGACGTCGATCCCGCGCAGCCCGAGGGCATACACGACCGCGCGGGCGCCGCCGCCCGCACCCAGCACGAGCGCCCTGCCGCCGACGGCGTCCCAACCAGGCGCGGCGGCGTCGAGATTGGCGAGGAAGCCCGCGACGTCGGTGTTGCCGCCGATCACGCGGTCGCCCTCGCGCCAAAGCGTGTTGACGGCGCCGACCGCGGCGGCGTCGGGGTCGATCCGATCGACGAGGCGGGCGACCTGGGTCTTGTGCGGCACGGTGACGTTCCCGCCCGCGAAACCGGCCCGCGGCATGTCGCCAAGGAAGTCGGCCAGCGCCTCGGGCGGCACGTCGATGCGCTCGTAGCTGCCGTCGATGCCGTGCTCGGCCAGCCAGTGACCGTGCAGCAGCGGCGAGCGCGAATGGGCGATCGGGTGGCCGATCACGAAGGCGCGCACGGTGGACGGCGCCGACGTGTGCATGTCGGCCGCCGCAGGGCTCTCGTTCGCGGAGACCGTGACCGGTTCGGCGAGGCTGTCGCGGGATGCGGCGGGACGGGACGCCGGTCGCTCGGAATGCATGCCCGGCTTGTACCCCAGCAATCCGCCGGTGCAAGACGGAGGCCTTTGTCGTCAGGCGGCGAAGGCGCCGGCTCCGGGGCGGAAGTGATGCCGGGTTGGTACGGAACGCGAGACAATCGCGACCGAAGGTGGCAGAGGAAGCCGCGAACCGGGCGGCACCGCGACCGCGATCGGAGGGCGTTCAGATGACCGATGTCGCGGGTATCGCGTCCGTTGCGCATACCGACCCCTCGCTGCTCGCCAGACACCGTGCACTCAGGATGGCGGTGATCGGGCTGATCAGCTTCCTGACGCTGGTCGACCTGTTCGCGGCGCAGGCGATCCTGCCGACGCTCGCCCGCAGCTACGGGGTCAGCGCCTCGGCGATGGGGCTGGCCGTGAACGCCAGCACGCTCGGCATGGCGGTTGCGGGTGTGGTCGTGGCGCTCGTCGGCCGTTCGCTCGACCGTCGCCGCGGCATCTGGATCAGCCTCGCCGTCCTGACGATCCCGACCGCGCTGCTCTCCGTCGCGACTGACCTGACGACCTTCGCTGCTCTTCGGATCGCGCAGGGACTGTGCATGTCGACCGCTTTCACGCTGACGATGGCCTATCTTGCGGAAGCAATCGGCGCGCGGGAATCGGCCGGGGCTTTCGCGGCCTACATCACCGGCAACGTCGCCTCCAACCTGTTCGGGCGGCTCATCGCGGCGAACACGGCCGAGTTCCTCGGCATCGCGCCGACGTTCGTGCTGTTCGCGGCGTTGAATCTGGCCGGCGCGGTTCTGGTCTATTTCAGCCTCGAGCGCGTTACGCCCATGATGGCTGCGGGCCAACGCTCGGCGCTCTCGGTCTGGAAGCAGCATCTCGGCGACCCGGCGCTCTCGGCCGGGTTCGCGATAGGCTTCCTGATCCTGTTCGTGTTCCTCGGCACCTTCACCTACGTGAACTTCGTCCTCGTCGCGCCGCCGCTGTCGCTCGGTCCCACGGCCCTCGGAGCAGTCTATCTCGTGTTCCTACCCGCGATCTTCACGACGCCGCTCACGGGTATCGCCACGGACCGCTACGGCCGCCGCCGGACGATGCTCGGAGCGCTCGTGGTCGCGGCGCTCGGGCTGCCGCTGCTGCTGCTGCCGGAACTCTGGGCGGTGATCGTGGGTCTGGCGCTGGTCGCGATCGGGACCTTCTGTGCGCAGGCGGTCGCGACCGGCTTCATCAGCCGTGCCGCGCGCACCGAGCGCGGCGCGGCGAGCGGTCTCTATCTCGCGTCCTATTATCTCGGCGGCCTCGTCGGAAGCGCGGTGCTCGGCGCCGTGTTCGGCCGTCTTGGCTGGCCACTGACCGTGGCGGCGATCGGTGCGGCGCTGGCGCTCGCCGCCGTGCTCTCGCGGCGGCTGCGGGTGCCCGAAGCCTGACTTCAGCCCGTGCGGCGGACCGGCACCAGCAGCGGCTTGCCGTCCGGACCTTCGGCGATGTGCACCTCGACGCCGTAGGCGCTTGTCATGCGGGGGGCCGTCAGCACGTCGGCCCGCGGCCCCTGCGCCACCACGGCGCCGTCCTTGAGCAGCAGCACGTCGTCGGCGATCCGGGCCGCCTGGGTAAGGTCGTGCAGCACGACCACCACGCCGGCGCCGGTCGCTGCATGACGGATCAGCCGTTCGAGCACGTCGAGCTGATAGGCCGGATCGAGGTTGGCGAGAGGCTCGTCGGCCAGCAGCCAGCGCGGTTCGCCCGCAAGTACGCGCGCGAGCAGCACCCGCGCCTGTTCCCCGCCCGAAAGCTCCCGCACGCGGCGGCCGGCGAAGCCTGCCGTGTCGGTCTCCGCCATCGCCTCGGCGACCGCACGCCGGTCCTCGGCCGTGGCGCCCCAGCGCCCGCGATGGGGCAGGCGGCCGAGTGCCACGAGTTCGGTGGCGTCGATGTTCCAGTTGATCTCGCCGCGCTGCGGCAGCAGGCCGATCAGCCGGGCCCGGCGACGGCGGTCGAGCGCCAGGACCGGGTCCGCCCCGAGCACGACGCGCCCGCCGTCCGGCTGCCGCAGCCCCGCGAGGCAAGCGAGCAGGGTGCTCTTGCCGGCACCGTTGGGACCGAGCACCACAGTGATCCGCGCTGGCCGGAATTGGCCCGAGATGCCGTCGAGCACCCTTCGTCCGCCAAGCGCGACGGTGAGATCGGAGAAGCCCAGCTCCATCACGTGGTCTCGCGGCGCACGCGCCACAGCAGCGCCAGGAAGAACGGCGCGCCGAGCAGCGACATGGCTATGCCCAGCCTCAGTTCGGCGGCAGTTGGAAGCGTGCGAACCACCGCATCGGCAACGACCAGCAGCAGGGCCCCGCCGAGCGCCGACGGCAGGAGCACGGCCGAGGCCAGCAGGATATCCTCGTACCCGGCAAGAACAAACTCACCGCCTATGATTCCAATTCTCGAGCAGAACTTTGGAAATACGGTGAAGGAGAAGGTCCGTTCAACGGTGAAATCATCTCTAGTCCCGTCTTTGGCGATGGGCTTGTCTATCTGCAGTTATGGCGTCAAAGTCCGATCCATGCCATCCGATTACAACCCGAAGGCAAGCCGCCGGTCCCGGTCTGGGTGAGTGAAAAACAAGGCGGCGTCGAGCCATCCCTGTTGTACTACAAAGGGTTGTTGTACGTCTTGATGGATAACGGAGTCCTCGTCTGCTTCGATGGCCAAACGGGACGCGAACATTATCGCGAACGCCTGGGCGGAACCTGCAATTCATCACCCATCGCGGCCAGCGGTCGCATCTACGCCAGCAACAACGACGGCGAGACCTTCGTCATCAAAGCCGGATCCAAGTTCCAATTGCTGGCAACGAACGAACTAGGCGAACGCATCAGCGCATCACCAGCAATCACGGGGGATCGATTGATCTACCGCACCGATTCGCACCTGTATTGCATCGAGCAGTTGGATCGATAGTGCACGTCACTTTTCAGCCAGTTTTATTCGCAATGTCGGCCAGTCCTCACGGATCCAGCTCTTTCCGAGAATCGACACGCATTGCAGCGATTTCGAGTGGTCCAGCACGTCGACCAATTCGGGGCCACAATTGGTCGCCGTCATGGTTAGCTTGACGAGTTTTGGCATTCGCATGAACGACTGCACCGCGGTACTCGCGGAGTGGCGCGTCGAGGC
>CAZVMY010000311.1:0-4179 GCA_964628955.1 uncultured Methylocystis sp. | reverse complement strand
TTCTTGATCTCGCCGGCATAGCTGGTGCCGCCGATCAGCACGATGCGGCGCGTGAAGTCGCAGGCGATCACGGTTTCGGACCGGCAGCCGTGCCGGGCGGGATCGGCCCGGAACGACGGCAGATCGACGATCGTCATGTCGGGCACGAAGGCGGCGATATCTTCCCGCGCCGGCCGGATCAGCAGGTTGCGGATGAACAGCGAGTGCCAGGCGAGTTCGGTGTAGACGCGCGTCCGGACCCGGTGCGCCGGATCGGCGCCGCCGTAGAGGTCCTGCACGAAGAGTTCGCGACGTTCCGCATGGGCGATGAAGTCGGCGAGCAGCGTGTCGAACTGCGCGGCGGTGATCGCACCGTTGTTCTCCCACCAGACTGAGGATTCGGTGGTGGCGTCGCGGACGATGAACTTGTCCTTCGGACTGCGGCCGGTATGCACGCCGGTATCCGCACGCAGCGCGCCGCCGCTGGCGATCACGGCCTCCCGGCGTTGCAGCGCCTCCTCGTAGAGCGCCGGCGCCTCGAAGTTCCAGCGCACGGCGCTCAGGTCGCGAAAACCGAACACCGCCGGATCGGTCGCGGGATTGAACAGCCCATGGTGCTGGGTCGTGGCGACTGACATGAATCACTCCCTGTTTCGCACCGGTTCGGCCCGGCGTCGCTGCTCGTCGTGTCATATTTCCTTTGCGGAGGATTGGCCACCTGCCGGACGCGTTATGGCAAATCGGCCGCCCGCGCCGCGTCGGCGAGGTCTTTCAGCGCCGCGCGCAGAGGACCGGGTCCGGTGATTCGCGACGGGAACGCGAGTCGCGTCGCCGCATCGCCCGTGACGAGGTCGATCCCGTCCGGGTCGATGCCCGACACGCGCCACGGGCCATCCGGCTGACCGCACAGCGTGGTCGCATAGAGGCGGACGGCATCGGCATGATCCGCGTTCATGTGCTCGACGGCGCCGGCCTCTGCGGCGAGCAGTGCGTCCGCATCGGCGAGATCGGTCGCGAGATCGGCCCAGGTCCCGCTCCACGCCTTGCCGAACCCGCCGTTCAGCGCGGCCCTCACCGGCTCGAGACGCCAGAACCAGAAGCCCGGGAGGTCGACGTAAAGGTCCGCCTTGGGATTGCGCCTGAGATAGCGCCCGCGCAGATGCGCATAGCCAGGATCCTCGGGCCGAACTGCTGCGGCCCGCACCGTCAACGTGAGCCGCGGATGAGCGAGCGGATCGCCGCGGCCCACGTCGGCCACCAGCAGCGCCGCCCGCGGGTCCCGCTCGAGGTGACCGGTGTGCCCCGAGAGATGCGATGTGATGATGATCGGCGCGCCGTCGTGATCCGTAGCGAGCGCGACCAGCGAGGCGAACGGGTGCCCAGACGAATCGGTCGTGGACAGCGCCCCGTGCCGCGCCTGCCGCAGCAGCGAACGAGCGAGGGCGGGAGCGTCGAACGAGGGTGCGGCGGACGATTCCGGCATTAGGAGATTCTTCCATTCGGGACGCCAGTGGTACCGAAAGCGACGGCGGCAGGGGAAGAGCAGGCGGGCCAAAAAAGCGCCGCCACAATTAGGCCTGCGTTTGTTCTATTGTGGCGGTCCCTCCCGGCCCCAACACAAGGCCCTTTCATGCCCACGATCGCGCTGGTCGACGACGACCGGAACATCCTGACCTCCGTTTCCATCGCGCTGGAGGCCGAAGGATACCGGATCCAGACCTATACGGACGGCGCCTCGGCGCTGGACGGCCTGAAGCAGACGCCACCCGATCTCGCCATTCTCGACATCAAGATGCCGCGGATGGACGGGATGGAGCTTCTGCGCCGTCTGCGGCAGAAGTCCGACATGCCGGTGATCTTTCTCACGTCCAAGGACGAAGAGATCGACGAATTGTTCGGCCTCAAGATGGGCGCCGACGATTTCATCCGGAAACCGTTCTCGCAGCGCCTGCTGGTCGAACGTGTCAAGGCGATCCTGCGGCGTGCGAGCGCGAAAGACCCGGCCGTCGCCAAGGACGCCGACGCGAAGGCCCTCGAACGCGGCCAGCTCAAGATGGATCCGGAACGCCACACCTGCACCTGGAAGGGCGAGCCGGTGACGCTGACCGTCACGGAGTTCCTGATCCTGCAGGCGCTGGCGCAGCGGCCGGGCGTGGTGCGCAGCCGGAACGCGCTCATGGACGCGGCCTACGACGATCAGGTCTACGTCGACGACCGCACCATCGACAGCCACATCAAGCGCCTGCGCAAGAAGTTCAAGGCGGTGGACGACGACTTCGATATGATCGAGACGTTGTACGGGGTGGGATACCGATTCAAGGAAGGCTGAGCGGGTGCTCGACCGGCGGATCGACGAGGCGGCGGCCGATGGCGGCACGGGCGGGATTGCCACGCCGCGCGCCGCCGTTCGCGGCCGGCTCTGGCCCCGCCTGCGCCGGGCGCTCCGGCGCACCGCCGGCCGGGTCGCCCATCGGTTTTCGTCGTCGCTCGCGCGGCGCATCCTCGTCCTCAACATGGTCGGGCTGCTGGCCCTTCTGCTCGGCTTTCTCTGGCTGAACCAGACGCGGCTCGGCGTGATCGATGCGCGCGTCCAGAGCCTGCTGATCCAGGGCGAGATCATCGCTGCGGCCATCGCGGGTTCGGCGACGCTCGAGACGGATTCCATCACGATCGACCCCGACAAGCTGCTGCAGCTCCAGGCGGGAGAGAGCACCGGGCAGGGCGAGGACGCCCTCTCGGCGATCGAGTTCTCCATCAATCCGGTCCAGGTCGCGCCTGTGCTGCGCCGGCTCGTCACGCCGACGCGCACGCGCGCCCGGGTTTACGACCGGGACGGCGTGCTGCTCCTCGACACCCGCAGCTTCTACTCGCCGGGCGACGTGCAGCGGCTCGAACTGCCACCACTCAAGCCCGACGATGCGACGCTGATCGAGCGAACCTGGAGCAACTGGAAGCGGCGCTTAGGCCGCGCCGAGATTGCTCCCGAGGATCCGCTCACCTCGACGCGACCCTATCAGGAGGTCTCGCGAGCCTTGACGGGAAGCGTCGCCAGCGTGGTGCGTCTCAACGCCAACGGCGACACGATCATCTCGGTGGCTGTGCCCGTGCAGCGGTTCCGAGCGGTGCGGGGTGCGCTGCTGATCTCGACCCAGGAAGGCGACGTCGACGCGGTGATCGCCGAGGAGCGCGCCAACATCCTGATCCTGTTCGGCGTCGTGACGGCGGTGATGGCGCTGCTGTCGATGCTGCTCGCCAACACGATCGCGCGGCCGATGCAGCGTCTCGCCGAAGGTGCCGAGCGCGTCCGCCGCAGCATCAAGTCGCGGCACCAGATTCCGGACTTCTCCGATCGCGCCGACGAGATCGGGCATCTCTCCGCATCGTTGCGCGACATGACGAACGCGCTCTATCGCCGGATCGAGGCCATCGAGACCTTTGCGGCCGACGTCGCGCACGAACTGAAGAATCCGCTGACGTCGCTCCGGAGCGCGGTCGAGACCCTGCCGCTCGCCCGCACAGACGACGCGAAGACGCGGCTGACGGCGGTCATCCAGCACGACGTGCGCCGCCTCGACCGCCTGATCAGCGACATCGCCGATGCGTCGCGGCTCGACGCCGAGCTCGCGCGCGCGGACGCCGAGCCGGTCGACGTCGCGAGGCTCCTGACGACGGTGGTGGCCGTCGCCAACGAAGTGCGCAAACCGCACGAGGCGCGGATCGACCTGCACGTGGCTGCGATCGATCCGTCGCGTCCGCCCGGAAAGGAAGCCTATTTCGTCATCGGCCACGACAGCCGCCTCGGACAGGTGATCAACAACCTGCTGGACAACGCCCGCTCGTTCTCGCCGCCCGACGGCGTGATCCGGGTATCGCTCCAGCGCGAGGGACGGAACCTGGTGATTCGCATCGACGACGCAGGACCAGGCATCCCCGAGCATGCGCTGGAGCGCATCTTCGAGCGCTTCTACACCGACCGGCCCGATCAGGGCTTCGGACAGAACTCGGGGCTCGGCCTGTCGATCTCGCGGCAGATCGTGGAGGTGCACCGCGGCGTGATCTGGGCGGAGAACCGGGTCGATCCGGCCAGCGGCGCTCCGGCCGGCGCACGGTTCACGGTGACGCTGCCCGCCGCCGGCGCGTGAGCGCGGGTCCGCTCAACCTGCATGCCTCCGCGGTGCTGGCCGGCGAACGCGCGCTGCT
>CAZVMY010000310.1:0-4182 GCA_964628955.1 uncultured Methylocystis sp. | reverse complement strand
GCCGACGTTCTGGTCGCGTCCGTATAGCGACGACCGACGGCGGCGGCAAGCTTCGAATGGAGCGTTCCGACGGTTGCCCGCGCCGGCGCGCCGGCTTAAGGACCGGGCGTCCGGCTGCGGATTGGGACGTCGCCAAGCGGTAAGGCAGTGGATTTTGATTCCACCATTCCCAGGTTCGAATCCTGGCGTCCCAGCCACGCACGAGGCTTCCGTCACTGACGGGGCGCAACCTGTCCAGGTGCGACTTGCCCGGGAGTGAGCGTGCCGGTCGAGCCGGTGGTGGGGGGGTCGTTGCGGATCGGCGCGGGCTGCGTAGCCTGGCGCTGCGAGATTTCGTCGATGGTCTCGGCCGTGCCCGTGATCCGGGCGCCGATCGCGGCTGCGGCCAGCGGCGCGATGAGTATGGTCGCGGCCAGGGCGAGTGCGGTCCATTCTTTACCGTCCAGCATCGGGTTGCTCCTGCATCGGGGGACTTGGATGAAGGAAAAACCGCCGATGCCGGCCGAAGTTCCGGTCGACCGCCGCGGCATCGTCGCGACGGAACGAACCGTCCGGTCACACGGCCGCCACCGAGCGACGGCGGTGCAGTGCCTCGGCCAGCAGACAGAGTTGCTCGAACAGCAGGCTCGCGCCGACCAGCGCCGTGTTGCCGCTGGCATCGAGCGGCGGCGAGACCTCGACGAGATCGGCACCGACGAGGTCGAGCCCGCGCAAGCCCCGCACGAGTCTGAGTGCTTCGCGGGAGGTGAAACCGCCGACTTCCGGCGTCCCGGTGCCGGGTGCGTAGGCGGGATCGAGAGAATCGATGTCGAAGGTGAGATAGGTCGGCGCGCCGCCGACGACGTGCCGCGCTTCGGCGATCGTCGCATCGAGGCCGATGTCCAGCACCTCCTCCATGTCGATGATGCGGATGCCCTGATCGAGCGCCCAGTCGCGCTCGTCGGTCGAATACATCGTGCCGCGGATGCCGATCTGCACGGTTCGCGCGGGATCGAGAACGCCGTCCTCGATAGCGCGCCGGAAGGGCGTGCCATGGGTCAGCTTCTGCCCGCCGAAATATTCGTCGCCGGTATCGCCATGGGCGTCGACGTGGATCATGCCGAGCGGACGCTGCCGGCCGAGCGCACGCAGGATCGGATAGCTCACGAGGTGATCGCCACCGACCGAGAGCGGAACGACGCCGGCGCCGTCGATCGCCGTGATCGCCCGCTCGATCCGACCCATGGTGTCAGCCACGTCGATCGGGTTGACGGACACGTCGCCGAGATCGGCCACGCGGCAGAGATCATAGGGGGCGACCTTCGTGGCCGGATTGACCAGGCGCATCAGGCAGGACATCTCGCGGATCTGCCGCGGGCCGTGGCGGGTGCCCGGCCGGTTGGTCGTCGCGCCATCGTACGGCAGTCCGAGGATGCCGACGTCGATCTGGCCGGCCGCGGCTTCCACCGGCAGGTGCGGCAGCCGCATGAAGGTCGCGATGCCGGCGAAGCGCGGCACGTCCATGCCCGAAACCGGCCGGAACAGCGAGGGAGCGGCGGATGCGCCAAAGGGGGCGTGGCTGGTCATGGTCATTCCGCCGCTTGCAGGAGGGGACGCTGGAGGGGACGCGGGAGGGGAGGATGGGACCCGAGCCGGTCGAAGACGCGGGCGATGCGCTCCATCGCCCAGTCGATCTCGGCTTCGGTGATCGTGAGCGGCGGCGCAAAGCGCAGCACGGTGCCATGCGTGTCCTTGGTCAGCACGCCCTCCGCGGCCAGCGCCTCGCAGAGCGCCCGCGCCGAGGCGATGGCAGGATCGATCTCGACGCCGATCCAGAGACCCCTGCCACGGATTTCGCGGATGGCCGGGCTGCCGAGAGCCTCGAGCCGCGCCATGAGGAGAGCACCGAGCCGAGCGCTGCGCTCGACCAACCCCTCGCGCTCGATCGTTTGGAGCGCCGCCAGGCCAATCGCGGCGGCGAGCGCGTTGCCGCCGAACGTCGACCCGTGCGAGCCGGGCTCGAACTGATCCATGACGTCCCGCGTCGCCAAGAAAGCCGAGACCGGATAGACGCCGCCGCCCAACGCCTTTCCGAGGATCAGCCCGTCGGGCAGCGCGTCCTCGTGCTCGAACGCGAACCAGCGGCCGGTCCGGCCCAGCCCGGACTGGATCTCGTCGAAGATCAGGAGAATGCCAGCCTCGTCGCAGATCGAGCGGAGTGCCCGGAGATATCCCGCCGGAGGCACGACGATGCCCGCTTCGCCCTGGATCGGCTCGACGAGGATCGCCGCCGTGAAAGGTCCGATCGCCGCGCGCGCCGCCTCAGCATCGCCGAACGGCACGGTGACGAAGCCCGGCGTGAACGGCCCGAAATCGGCCTTGTAATCGCGCTCGCCGGAGAACCCGACGATGGTGGTCGTGCGGCCATGGAAGTTGCCGTCAGCGACGATGATCTCGGCCCGCCCGGGGGCGATGCCGCGCCGGCGGTAACCCCAGCGGCGCGCGGCCTTGATCGCGTTCTCGACGGCCTCGGCGCCGGTGTTCATGGGCAGGGCCGCGGGAAGCCCGGCTCGCGCAGTCAGGCATTCGAGGAACGGAGCAAGCGTATCGGCATGGAACGCGCGGCTCGTGACAGCGATGCGTGACGCCTGCCGCGTCATGGCCGCAAGGATGGCGGGGTGAGCGTGACCGAGGCTGACGGCCGAATAGGCGCTCATCATGTCGAGATGCCGCCGCCCGCGGTCGTCGGTGAGCCAGACGCCCTCGCCACGGGTGATGACGACGGGAATGGGTGCGTAGTTTGCGGCGCAGACCTGGCGTTCGCGTTCGATGATGCCCATGGGACGACCCTCCGCTGACGGAGGAACTATGCAGCCGGACACCGCCGTTCTGAGGTCGATTCAGGGCACGATCACGACAGGATCTGTCGTCGAGACAAGACGTTCGTCATGTTTCGGCCACGACGGCCGGCGGGTAGCCGCGGAAGGCCTTGAGCGTTTTCAGGGCGAAGGCGGTGTTGATGTGTGCGATCCCGAAATCGCGGTTGGCCAGCCACTCAGCGGTCAGCGCCTCGTAGGCATCGAGGGACCTGGTCGCGATCCGGGCGAGGTAGTCGACCGACCCGCTCACGACCTGGAGTTCCAGCACCGCGGGATGGTCGCAGAGGAAGCGTTCCAGCCCGAGCTTCCGCGCCGCCGCATTGGGCTGAAGCGTGATCGACGCGATCGCGATCACGGCATCGCCGATCGCCCTGGGATCGAGCAGCAGCGTGAAACCCTGGATGACACCCGATGCGCGGAGCCGGCGCACGCGCTCCAGACACGGCCGCGCCGACAGTCCGACGCGCTCGGCGAGCGCATGGTTGGTCATGCGGGCATCGTCGCGAAGCGCCGCGAGGATCAGATGATCGATGCGGTCGAGCGACCGGACCCGTGCCATGCGCAAAACTCCGGAGGGGTCGATCCGACCGCCTAGCGGTCCGATTGCGACGCGTCCGTGCCCTCGTCAAGCATGCGACACCGGAGCATGCTAGATGCACTTGTCTTCTGGCCGGAGCGGATCATCTAACCGCCAGAGGAACCGCCAAGGGGGACGGCGATGGACGGCTTCGACGCAACGCTGCTCGCGCGCATCCAGTTCGCGTTCACCGTCGCCTTCCACATCGTTTTCCCGGCCTTCACGATCGGCCTCGCCAGCTACCTCGCCGTGCTGAACGGCATGTGGCTGTTTACCTCCCGCGACGTCTACCTGACGCTGTTCAACTACTGGAAAAAGATCTTCGCCCTGTCGTTCGGGATGGGCGTCGTCTCGGGCATCGTCATGAGCTACCAGTTCGGCACGAACTGGAGCGTCTTCTCCGACAAGGTCGGACCGGTGATAGGCCCGCTGATGGGCTACGAGGTCCTGTCGGCGTTCTTCCTCGAGGCCGGCTTCTTGGGCATCATGCTGTTCGGCCTTTCCCGTGTCGGCCCGAAGCTGCATTTCCTCGCCACCCTGATGGTCGCGTTCGGCACCTTCATGTCGGCGTTCTGGATCCTGGCGGTGAACAGCTGGATGCAGACGCCGCAGGGCCACGCGATCAACGCGGCCGGCCAGTTCGTCGTGGTCGACTGGTGGGCGGTGATCTTCAACCCCTCCTTCCCCTACCGCCTCGTCCACATGGTGCTCGCGGCCTATCTCACGACGGCGCTCGTGGTCGGCGCC